>CAIZKT010000543.1:0-4468 GCA_903933565.1 uncultured Victivallales bacterium
GCCTGGATGAACCAGGTAAAGTGGTTTGCGGACGGCGGCGCGGGCATGTTTTTACAGCTTGTCAGGTTACAACTCAGGTGCATGTCCCTGCCCCAACGGGGCTGTGGCTTAGAGCCCAGGGTTGCGGCCAGGGTGCCGCTACCCTGGGTCAAGTGTGGTCATGGCCTCCTACCCCAACGGGGTTGCGCCTTGGCACCCTGATCCAACCCCGTTGGGGTAGACGGGGTTTTGCAGGAGCCTCGCCGGTAGGTCCGGCCCGCCCCAGTGCATGACTGGAATCCGTCCGGGAGAGTTTGCGCGGAACCCACCGACCATGCACGTTATGGCTCCTGCCGGCCGGTGGGCGGCGGCAGATGAGAGAGTGACAGGCTGATGCAGTTTTACGATCTGAGTGGGATGGCGACGGGCATTCGCGGCAGCGCCCGGCGGCATGCTCCGTGCCGGGGTGCCGAGGAGACGCATCTGCTGCTGGTGCCGGACCAGCCCGGCAGCTTCGCGAAGCAACTACAACGCCTGGAGCAGGCCTACGTCGCGGCCCTGGACAAACTGGGACTGCGCCCGGATTCCGCCGTGTTTCGGCGCCTGTTTGCCAGCGACTTGGTGAACCAGCGCGAGGCCTTGGGCGCCTCGATACTGAGTTGCGGCACGGCAGTCTCCAGGGTGGAACAGCCGGCTCTTCCCGAAGCCAAGATCGCCCTCTACGCCCACCACGTTGCCGATCCCGCCACGCCGCCGCGGACGAGGGTGGCCGCGGACGGGGCGGGGTTGTGGGAGCACCATGGGCGCACCCACCTTACCGCTACGGGCTTGGCGCTGCCGGGAGAGGGTTCCTCGTACGAGCAGATGCGTGGCGCGCTGCTGCGCTTCGACGGCATGCTGTCCAGCCGCGGCCTGACCCTGCTGGACCATGCTCTGCGCACCTGGATCTACCTCCCGGCGCTCGACACGGACTACCCTGGCATCGTCCGCGCCCGTCGTGAGTTCTTTGCGGATCACGGGCTGAACCAGGACACGCACTATCTCGCCAGCACCGGGATTGCCGGCGGCGCCGGCGACCCCGCGGTCCGCGTCATGATGGATGCCCTAGCGGTCCAGGGGCTGGCGCCGGGCCAGGTCCATTACCTCCACGCGCTCGATCACCTCAGCCTGACGCACCTCTATGGGGTCACCTTCGAGCGCGGCACCGCGGTCACCTACGGCGACCGCACCCACGTCTTGCTATCGGGCACGGCCAGCATCAACGCGCAGGGCCAGATCGTGCATCCGGGCGAGGTCCTGCGGCAACTGGACCGCACCCTGGAGAACATGGCCGCGCTCCTGGCCGACGCCGGGGCTACCCTCGAGGACATGACCCATATGCTGGTCTACCTGCGCGACGGCGCCGACCGCCGCGCCATCGAGCGCGCTTTCCTGCGCCGTTTTCCCGAGATGCCCTACCTGATTCTGCGCGCCCCTGTTTGCCGCCCCGGCTGGCTGGTCGAGATTGAAGGCACGGCCATCCTCCCCACCGGCAACCCGGCCTTCGCCCCCTTCTAGTCTCGAACGTCAGCCCTGCGAACTTTGTACCGCGATGCCATGCACGACGGCGTGGGGCACCCGCATGAGCGGATCGCGGTCCGAGCTGAGTTCCACCTCGCGCCGGAAGACCTCAAACAGATTCCCGGCGATCATGGTATTCTTGACCCGCCCGA
Source organism: uncultured Victivallales bacterium (assembly GCA_903933565.1). Taxonomy (GTDB): domain Bacteria; phylum Verrucomicrobiota; class Lentisphaeria; order Oligosphaerales; family JAFGRS01; genus CAILUI01. Next base: position 1,692 of record CAIZKT010000543.1, read on the forward strand.
CCAGCTCTCCATGCCGGATGCGGTAGCCGAGGGCGACATTGCAGGAGAAGTCGCCGTTCGCGATGTTGCTCTGGCCGAAGCCGAGCAGCGACTTGACGTAGAGCCCATCCTCGATGCCGGCCAGCAGCTCGGCACTAGGCCTCGCGCCGGGCAGCAGTTCCGGCGCGTAGGGGCTGCAGCCGCTATGACCCGTGGGCGATGCGCCAGCCAGGCCGGCCGTGTCGAGGTCATAGAGGAACATGCGGATGACGCCGTGATCGATGAGGGTGCAGGGGCGCGTGGGGATGCCGGCGGAGTCGAGTTCGCTGGCGCCCGGGCAGAAGTCGAGGTGCGGATTGTCCACCACGGTCAGGTTCGGGGCGAAATAGGCTTCGCCGAGGTGATCCCGCAACGGCGAGGTGCCCTTGGCCACGCTGCGGCCATTCAGTCCGGCGAGAATCTGCCAAGCCAGCGTCGCCACCATCTCCGGCGGCAGATAGAGCGGCACGGCTCCCGCCGGAGCCTCTGCCAGACGCTCTCCGCGCCGCAGGTCAGTCTCGATCTCGCGGACGATGTAGTCGGGATCGAAGAAGTCGTTGACCTCACACCAGCCACGGCCCGCCTGGGCGAAAAGCATGTCCGTGCCCTCGGTGCGCTGTACCCCGGCGCCCAGGGACCAGTTCGTGCTGCGGTTTTCATAGCACATCCCGGCGCTGTTGACCACCAGCGACTCGTGCTCGGAGCGGGCCGCGCTGGCATTGATGTCGAGCCCCGCGTCGATGCCCTTCAGGCGCTCCACCATGCCGCCGCACGCCTCGATCATCCGCTCCCGCGACAGCGCCAGGACCGAGGCGGAGTGCTGCCGCACGGTCGTATAGGCGGCGGGGGCTGGGTAGCGCTCGAAATGGGCCACGCTGCCGGCCCGGGCCAGTGCCATGGCGCGCTCGACCATGATCTCGACATCGCCGATGCGGTTGCCGCTGGTCACGCCCCGCCGCCCGTTCACCACCACGCTTACCGTGTAACCGGCATCCTCCTCGGACCCAGCCCGCTTCAGCCGGCCGCTCTCGAACTCGCAGTCGATGCTCTCGCCGTGCCCGAAGGTGAGGCGGGCCGCCGTCGCGCCTAGGCGCTCCGCGGTCGCTACGCCCCGAAGCAGGCGCTCGCGCAAGACGGGAAGCATGGAGGTACGCATGCAGCAGGTCTCCTTCAACGGCCGCCGACGACGACGTCGCGAACCCGGATATGCGGTCCCCCGAAGGTCACCGGCAGGGGCGACTGCCCGCCTTTGCCACAGCCGCCGCCGAGTTCGTACAGGGTCAGATCGTCAGCGATCCCGTCGATGGCGTGCAGGGTCTCGAAGACATTGCCGGTGACCACGATGTCACGGATCAGCTCGCCGATCTGTCCCTGGTGGATGCGGTAGCCGTACGCGGCGGAGAAGGTGAACATCTCCATCATGGTCTGTCCGCCCATCATACCGCAGGCGTAGATGCCGTCATCCACCCCCGCGAAGAGCTGTTCGCGGGTCAGGGGCCCGGGCTCGATGTAGGTGTTGGTCATGCGTACGATGGGGGCACAGCCACGGCCGATCGCCCGGGCGTTACCGGTGGGTTGCTCGCCCATCTTGGCGGCGGTCTCCAACGAGTGCAGATGCCCCGCCAGGACGCCGTCGCGAATCAGCTCCGTCCGCTGCGTGGGGGTCCCCTCGTCGTCGAAAGCCTGGGTACCGATGAGCTGGCCGCGGCTGCCGTCGTCAACGATGCAGAGGTCCTTCGCCCCCAGCGGTCGGCCCAGCACCATCAGGTCTCGCATCTTCGGGTTCTCGTAGAGGAAATCCGCTTCGCTCAGATGCCCAAAGGCCTCATGGGCAAACACCCCGGCAAAGTCGGGCCGCAGAATGACCGTCGTCCGCCCGCCCTCCACTTGCGGAGCCCGCCGCAGTGCCAGCGCCCGCCGGGCAATCTCCCCGGCCACCTCCTCACGACCGCGCACGACCCCAAAATCGGTCGCCGAGGAGAAGCTCTCGGAGGCCCGCTGTACCTGCTGGCCATCGCGGGCGACAGCCACCAGGTAGAGCACCACCCGCGGCCGCTCCTCCGTGAAGAATACCCCCCGCGTCGAAGCGAAGTGGACCGTCCGGAACAGGTCGCCATAGCTGACCATGGTACTCTCGATGGCGGGATCGGTCTTGAGAATGATGTCGTTGTAGCGCGTCAGCAGCGCGAGTTTATGGTCAAATGAGACCCCGCGAAAATCCTCGTTCAGGCAGGCGGCCTGGGGCTGCCTGCGGGCGGGCTCGAGGGCGGCAAGCTGGGTCCGCTCACGCCCCACCAAGGCGGCGTTGGCGCAGGCCTCCGCCACGTGCGACTCCACCTCGCTGAGCGAATCGAAGATGCTGAGGCCCCAGCCACCGCGGACGCAGGCGCGCACCACGCCCCCCTCGTAACGGCTGGAACTCACGCTGTCGAGTTCCTTGCCGCGGAAGGCAATGCCGTTCTGGTCCGAGGTCTCGAAGCGGATTTCAGCGTAGTCCGCCTGGGCTTTCGCCAAGGCGCCCATGAGCCTGTCTTTCATGAAACATCACTCCGGCAGGTAAACCGCGTACACGTGCGGCAAGAAGGTGACGCGGCGGCGGCCGAAGTCAACCGGCGCCCCAGGAATCCGTTCCGAGTTCAGAGTTCCGAGTTCAGAGTTCAGGGTTTCGAGTTCAGCCGAGCCGCGGGCTGCGGCCGGGCATACTGAAGAGAGAACGGGTTTCAGGTTTCGGGGTCTGATATGCATGGCAACCGCCTCCA
>CAIZKT010000544.1:0-1938 GCA_903933565.1 uncultured Victivallales bacterium
AGCCGTGTTCTGGTGATCTGTCCGGTATCACTCAAGTCGCAGTGGCGCAGTGAGATTCAGCGCTTCTCTTCCCGGTCCTGCCAGCTGGTGGCCGGCACGGCCGCCGAACGCGCCACCCAGTACGGCGACGAGGTGTTCTTCACCCTGGTCAACTACGAGCAGGTCATGCGTGACATCCCGACCATCGAGCGCACCCGCTGGGATCTGATCATCCTCGATGAAGGGCAGCGCATCAAGAATTGGGAGGCGAAGACGACCCGCATCGTCAAGGGGTTGCGCTCGCCGTTTGCGCTGGTCCTTACGGGCACCCCGCTGGAGAATCGCCTGGAGGAGCTCTACAGCGTGGTCAGCTTCATCGACGAGCGCCGCCTGGGGCCGGCCTTCCGCTTCCTGAACACGTTCCGCATTGCCGATGAGCGGGGCAAGGTACTGGGCTACAAGAACCTCGACACGCTGCGGGCGCTGATCAAGCCGATCCTGCTGCGCCGCACCCGGCAGATGGTGATGCGCGATCTGCCGTTGCGCAGCACTGAGATCATGCGCATCACGCCGACCAAGGAGCAGCTCGAGGTCCACGGCGGGCACATGCTGACGGTGGCCTCCATCGTGCGCAAGGCTTTCCTGACCGAGATGGACCTGCTGCGCCTGCAGCGGGCCTTGTTGATGTGCCGGATGTGCGCCAACGGCACCTTCCTGGTCGACAAGCAGTATCCCGGCCATTCGACCAAGCTCGAACACCTGCGGGGGTTACTGCCGGAACTCGCGGCCGAGGCGGGTCGCAAGGTCATCCTGTTCAGCGAATGGACCTCGATGCTGGACGTGATCGAGCCGATCCTGGAGGAGGGGCAAATCGGCTACGTAAGGCTCGACGGTAAGGTGCCGCAGAAACAGCGGGCCACGCTGGTGAAGGAGTTCCAGGAGAAGCCGGAGTGCCGCTTCTTCATCACCACGAATGCCGGCGCTGTTGGTCTGAACTTGCAGGCGGCCAACACCATCGTGAATGTGGACCTGCCGTGGAACCCGGCGGTGCTCGAACAGCGCATCTCCCGGGCGCACCGCATGGGTCAGCAGCGTCCGGTGCAGGTCTATCTGTTGGTCACCGAGGACACTCTTGAGGAGAACCTGCTGGGGACGCTGTCCGCCAAGCACGAATTGGCGCTGGCGGCGCTAGATCCGGCGACCGACGTCACCCGGGTGGACTTGCAGGGCGGCATGGAGGAACTCAAGCGCCGTCTGGAGGTGCTGCTGGGGCAGAAGCCGGCCGCCGCGAAGGACCTGGCCGGGAAGGAGCGGGTCGTGGCCGAAACGCAGGCCCTGGCCGAGCGGCGGGAACGGCTCGCCGCCGCCGGTGGCCAACTGCTCAGCGCGGCCTTTGCCTTCATGGGCGAACTGCTGCCCAAGGCGCCGGAAACGCCAGAGTCCGCCCAGGCCGCCAGCGAGATCGAACGGAGTCTGGCCCAGTGCATCGAGAAGGACGATAAGGGCGTCCTGCGGTTGACGGTGGCCCTGCCGAGTGCCGAGGCCCTGCAGTCCCTGGCCCGTAGCCTGGCGAGTCTGTTGGCCGCGCCGCCCGCCTGATAGCGGAGGCTCTTGCTGGTCTTGCGGGGGCGTGGCGAGCCAGGTGCGTCTGGGTTATCCTGCCCCAACGGGGCTGCGTCGCGGTGCCATGACGCAACCCCGTTGGGGTAGGAGGCCATCGCCACGCCTGACCCAGGGTAGCGGCAAGATCGCCGCAACCCTGGGCTTTGGGACGCAACCCCGTTGGGGCACGCGGTATCGTCGCGTCAGGCGAGCTACGGTTGACGGTCGCCGCCTTCGGGGTATCGGCATTGAGATCGACGGCAGCACCGACTGCGATAGCGGCCCCGGGCGGTCCAAGGGGATGGAGCGGCCGCGGCCCGCGGCCACTGCCCGGGCGGCCCCGGGCGGTCCAAGGGG
>CAIZKT010000545.1:0-9792 GCA_903933565.1 uncultured Victivallales bacterium
CGGAGCCAACGCGCTGCTGGCCGACGGCCACTCGGCCTGGTTCTCGATTGGCGGCGCCCTCGGCAACCGCTCGATGTGGGCGCGCTGATCCTGCCCAGCCGCCGTCGTACCGCCGGCAGTGAAAACGGCGTCGACGGGCCGCGTCCGCGGCCCTCTGCCGCACATATCGCGCGCCGGCCCTGTGGGTGGCAAGGTCGCCGACGGCGACCGCGACACCGCTTTGGCTTGGAGCCTGTGCCATTCATGACGGAGTATGTTCTCGCGCAACCAGATACGGCAGACAGACCACGGGGTGTTGCGACGCTCAACCCAGTTTCTTGAAACAGCCATGGAATGAGACGGCCAGGCCTTGGCGGGCAGGACACGGTAGGCTACGTTCTCCGCCGGGTCTGACCGAATCTGGCTCGGAAACCGGGGGGCGCAATGGTCAACAAAGCGGGAACCGAGGCCAAGGCCCATCTTTCGGAGCTGCTTGACCGGGTATTCAGGGGCGATGTCGAGACCCTGAAACGAGGGATGTCCATGGCAAAGCGGGTCCTGAAGCGAGGCCTGGTGGCCGGTGCCTTGGCGGGTTTAGCGGGCCCGGTGGGGGCCCAGCCGGCGGCCACGGGTTCGGCGTGGGAAGCCCCCGATCGGGCGACGAAGGTGGCGGCGCTGATCCCCGGACGCGGCATCCCGACGCTGGCCCCCGAGACGCTTTTTGCGGAATGGACCCGGCAGCAGGTCGAGCGCTGGGACGCGGCGAACCCGCCGCTGCCTCCGGAGCAGGCCTACGCGCAGCGCGCCGCCACGGCGCCCACCGACGCCGAGCTGACCGCGAGCTTTCCCAGGCACATCTCCCCGTTCGGCAGGCTGCGTGGCGCCCAGGGCGCCGCGCCCTCCCACCACCTGACCGGCAAAGCCGACGCGGTGCTGACCACCTATTGCCCGGTCTGCGGTTCGTTCTCGCTGAAGCTGACTTTTGATCCCGCCAACCCCTACGGCCACGCGACCACGAGCTGTTGCCAGACCGACCTCTATGCCAACGACAAGGACTGGCCGACAGCCTCGCCGCTGAAGCCCAATTCAACCGCGAAGTTCCTGCACTTGGACGATACCTGGGTCGAGGTGCCTTGCACTCTATATAAGGACAAAGACGGCAGCGAGTGGGAACTGTTCATTCCCACCCTGTTCGCCCACAAGCGCTGGCTGGAGCAGGGCTGCGAGCTGGTCAGGCAGTACATGCTGAAGTTCCAGGACACTGCCAACCCGCTCTACGTCCACAAGATCGCCATCCTCCTCGACCAGGTGGCCGACACCTACTACGGCCTGCCCCTGGCCTCGAACCACCGCCTGTGCAACGGCAAGGACGGCAAGCCGCTCACCCGGACCGAGTGGGAGGCGGTGCCCCGACCCGCCATCTTCGAGGTCAGTTACCTCGGGGCCTGGAGCAAACGCCAGCCCTACTCCAGCCCCGGCTGGCTGAACATGCTGCGTGAGCACATTTGGGTCGAGCCGTTTGCCCGGGTGCGCCGCCATCCCGCCTTCAAGGAGGTCTCCCGCCAGCTCTACGGCGACCCCGAGGCGCTCGAGCGCAAGGTCCAGCAGAAGCTCCTGCGCGAGCTGTCGCTGATGTTCCAGAGCGTTTTCTCGCAAAAGCTGTTGCACAACTATCAGGAAGCCATCTACATCGACCTCTGGCTGCTGGGGGTGCTGACTCGCGACCCGGTGCTGCTCAGCTTCGCCGGGCCGTGCCAGGAACTCTCGATGTACAACCACACCTACCAGGATGGCATGAACGGCGAGGGCGCGCCCAACTACCAGGCCATGCCGGGGGGCTACTACTACCCGGTGCTCAAGGACCCCAAGGGCTGGCTGCAGTACCAGCCCGACTTCCTCGAGCGCCATCCCTTCTACTGGGCCGCCAGCAGCGAGATGTTCAAGAGCCAGACCGTGCGCGGACTTGCCCTGGAATGGGGCGACCAGCACGAGCACGTGTTTGCCTCGAACTTTCTCAGCGATCCGGCCAAGGTCGGGGAGAACGAGAAGATCGGCAGCCGCAACTGGGCTGGCTACGGCGTTGGCGTCATCCGCGTCGGCGGGCCCGGCCATCGGCAGGAGGTGAGCCTGGGCTACACCCGCGCCGCGCTGCACAATGCCCAGGATGCCATGAGCCTGGAGTGCTGGGTGGACGGTGTGCCGGTCATGCGCCGGGGCGGCTACTCCGCCTGGTGGACCAGCGCGCACTTGCAGTGGGATCGCCCGGAATACCAGGCACTCCAGAAAATGGGTTACCCCTACGAGATCCAGGAAGCGGACTACAGCGGCTTCGACTCCTGGTCCTGGATCTGGGCCCATAGCCCGCTGAACCAGAACACCCTGACCGTGGACGAGGTCGCTACCGGCAAGGGCTGGGGCGACAACCGTGGCTACGGCGAGTGCATTACCTTCAAGGGCGGCGAAGCCGCGGGCACCCCGGGCAGTGGCTTCCAGGTGCTCGATGTGCTCGATCACTACTCCTGGTCGCGGGTAGACAAGCAGGTCAGCGACTGGCGGCGGACCCTCATCGGCGTCGAGGGCCCCAACGGACGACCCTATGTGCTCGACCTGACGCACCTCGTTGGCGGCGAGCGCCACGCGCTCTATAACCAGGCTTGGGCCGAGCGCGCCGAAGCGCAACTGCCAGCGGTCACGGGGCAGGCCAAGGACCTCGGCCAAGCCCTCTTCGGGGAGGCATTGCCCGAGGACACCTCGCACTACCGCAACTTCAGCCAGGTCCGCAAGGTGCAGCGCTGCGCCTCGACGGCCCCCAGCTACAGCGTGACCTGGAAGCAGGATTACGGCGCCTGGGGCAGCCGCGAGGTCAACGGCAAGCCCTACCAGCGGCCCCTCCCCGAGGACGTGGGCAAGGTCCGCCTGCGCTTCATCGGCCTCGACCAGGGCGACCAACGCACCGAGTTGCTCAGCGGTAAGGGGCCGTGGATCGGCTGGCTGCGTCAGGGCCTGCCCAACAACCAGCGCGTGGACGGCTGCGTTGCCTTTGCCGAGGCCCGCGATTTTCTGATCGAATCCCGCAGCGGTGGCAGCGCCGAGAAGCCCTTGGAGAGTTCCTTCGTGCATGTGCTGGAAGGCTATCGGGAGGGCGAGACCTCGGCCATCACCGCCGTCGAGGCCATCGCCGCCACCCCCCTCGACGGACCGGCGCGGCAGGTCGTGGTCCTGAAGCTGCACCTGGCCGCCGGCCACACGGACACGGTCATCTACCAGTCGCAGGCGGGGACGATCACGCTCCCCGACGGCACTCGCACCGATGCCCGTTACGCGCTGCTGCGCCGCGACGCGCAGGGCGAGGTCCTCGCCGCCGAGGTGGTGCGGGGCACCACACTCACCTGCGGTGGTTTCAGCGCCGCCCTGCCCGGCGACTTTACCGGCGCCATCGTCGATGTCATCGGCGACCTCACCGGCACCCGCCGGGAGTCGGCGCTGGTGCTCAAACCAGACCAGCCCTGGCCCGCGGGCGAGAACCTGCGCGACCGGCAGCTCAACCTTCGCATCGAGAGCAGCCAGCGCGCCGCCTGCGATGAGGGGTATCGCGTCGCCAAGACCACGCTCCTGGACGGCGGCCTGGTACGGGTTGACCTGCAGGATTACGCACCGTTTGCGGTCAGTTGGCACGAGGTCACCGAACTGCCCGCCGACCGGCCCAACGTGATCCGCACCTGGCGGCCGATGGTTGACCACGGTAACGGCCCCTGGTACGGCGGTCTCAAACTGTGGTTCCCCGAGCGCGGCAAGACCTACACCATGAAAAAGGTCAACGAGGTCGGCGGCGGCTATGGCGGCGACCTGGTGGAACTGGTAGAGAAGGTCAACCTTGCCGCCGAGGGCATCCAACCCGGCGACTGGTACGTCATCTACGCGGTCCAGCCCGGCCTGCGGGTGCGGGTGGCCAACGACTTCACCTGGCGGCGGGAGCCGACCACCGACTGGCAGCAGTACAGCGTCCGCGGCACGGGGGCGCTGACGGTCGTGGCCCCGGCGCTGGCCAAAGGCGGTGCGTACCAGGTCGGCACGGAGCCCTGGAAGGACGCCGCGGCCGGCGCGGCTCTGCAGCTCGCGCCATGTGACAAGGGCCTGACGCAGGTACTGATCGGCAAGCCGGCCTGGCTGGCTCTGCACGATACCAGCGCGCCCACGCCGGTCCAATTGCAGATTGACGGCCAGTTGCTGGACCTGGCCAAGGCCGCCGACCTGGGCTGGATCGAACCGCCCAAACTGGCCACGATCGCGCTGGCCGACGCCGAAAACCCGCTTGACCAGACCTCGCTGCGGGTGACCCTCAATGGCAAACCCCTGGCCCCCGAGACGGTTAAGATCGTCTTCGGAGACGACCGCAAGAGCGTTAGCGTCGAGGCTAACCTCGAACGGGCCACCGCCGAGCACAATCAGCCGCGGCGACACACGCTGCTGGTGTCCGTCTGCGATCGGGCGGTGGTCCGGCACGAGACGACCGTACGCCTGTCCTACCTCCCCAAGGTGCCTCTGGATGCCGCGGCGCTCTACCTCAGCGACCTCAAGCCCGTAAGCGCCTTCGCCCATGGCGGCCCGAAGCTTGACTGCAGCTACGGCGGCGACCTCGCCAGCATCGCGGCGCGGATTTACCCCAAGTGCGTGATGATCTGCCCCGAGCCCAGCCCTGAGGGCGCCCACGGCGAGATCGTCTTCGCGCTGCCCACGGGTAGCCCGCGTATCCTCCACAGCGACATCGGCATCGAGGCCGCGGCCAAGAGCAACGGCAGTGTCACCTTCATGGTACAGCGCGCCGCAGGTGCCGCCGGTCCGTGGGAGACGCTGTACACCTCGCCAGCGCTGCACGGTGGCGGCCCGGCCCAGAGCCTCGCGGTGGACCTGGGCGAGGCCGCCTTTCTGCGCCTCTACACCACCGATGTCGGCGATGGCATCGATTCCGACCACGCGATCTGGGGCAACGCCCGGCTCCTGCGCACACCCTGAGAGCAACCATGTCAACACCTCTGACACGACGTCCGTGGCGACTCCTCGCGCAAGGCGCTCTTCTGGCCGGGCTGGCGCTGTCGGGCTCGCCCCTGGCCGCCGCCGACGCCGACGGCGATGGCCTCTCCGACGCGGTCGAGGCCGCGCTCGGCAGCGCTCCCGACGTCGCGGAGACCTTCGTGAGCCTGCTCGAGCGCAAGCTCCCGGAGAAGGTGTCCGACCAGGCCCGCGGCATCGTGGGCGTCGCCATGGCCAACGCCGGGGGAAACCGCTTCATCTGGCGCCTCGATTTTGCCGCCGACTATCCGCCGGCGAACTCGAACCTCGTCTTCTACCTGGACGCCGATAACACCCCCACGACCGGGCGCAGCGGCCACGGCTGCGAGGTCATGCTCGTGGTCACCGAAGGCGCCGGCAACGTCTCCGCTTTCAAACCTGATGGCAGCAGCACCGTCGCCCCCGCGCCGCGGGTGGCCATCGAGGGCAGGAGCCTGTTCATCTCCTACGACGTCGACCTGCCGCAGCAGGAGGATCGGTCGCTCTTCCGGCTCATGCTGCTCTCGGAAACCTGGAACCCGCACAAGGCCGTGGACAGTGTCCCCTACTTCAGCGCCAAGGGGCCGCCTTTGGGGACGCGAGCGAAGGCCAAGCTCGACAGCGATATCACCGCGAGCCTGGGCCTGGCGCAGACCTACGGGCCGCGGACCATCGACCCGCTCGTGGCCGCGCCGGAAAACGTCCGCCTGCCCATCTTTGGTTGCGTCCTGGAGGGCTTCCGCTTCCAGCCCAGCGAGTACCGGGCGGATAATGTGATCCGGACCGCGTTTCCCGCCCGCATCATCGGCACCGCGCCGACGGCTGGCGTCTTCTTCCCCGGCTTCGTCATCCACGATGCCGGTGGCCGGGAGGTCCTCGGGGTTTACGTCAACGATAGGCGCGAAGGCGTCGCGGTGGCCGACTGGGACGACAACAACCAGCACCTGTTCTTCACGGAGGCGCCGGTGGTCTTCCGCCAGGGTGACAAGCTGGAAGTGCGGGCGCTTTCGGGGGAAGGTCTCTGCCGCATCGAGGATCTCGTGTTGCTGCGCCGTCGGCCGGAAGCCCGCGCGGCGCTCTGCGAAATCCGCAATCTGGAGGCCACGGCGGACCGCCTGACCTGGATCACGACCTGGCCGACTACCTGCACGATCCAGCTTGGGGACGGCGCGACGATCGTCGAAAGCGGGCGCTGGAATAACCACCGGATCACGATACCTAACCTCAAGCCTGGCCGGGCCAGCCGCTACCAGATCAGCGCGAGCGACCGAGACGGCAAGACCGTCACGAGCGGCTGGCGCGACTACACCTGGGCCGCCCCACTGGCGCCGGCAACCCCCGCCGTCGGCAGCGTCCCCGTGCAGGTTACCCCTCCCGAAGGCGTGACCCTGGCCGACTGGCCGGTCACCGGCGGGGTGCCGTTCCCCAAGGGCGTCCTCGGGTCCGCGGACCACCTCCGTCTCTACGACCGTGTCGGCCAGGAGCTGCCCCTGCAGGCCGCCACCACCGCCCGCTGGCAAGACGGCAGCGTCAAGTGGGTCCTGGTCGACTTCCGCCACTCCGGTCCGGCGGCGCTCTACGAGCTGCGCTACGGACCGGGGCTGGCGCTCGCGGCCGCCGTGGCGGCGCCCGAACCCGGGCCGCCCCCTGCTTGCGGCAAGCTGCGCCTGGTCAATGCGGCCGGCACCGAGTTCGCCGCCGACTTACAGGGCCTGGCGAGCGAGGACTCCGGGCGCTTGCGGACTGCGCACCTTGCCGCCGGAGCGCTGCGCGCGGCGGATGGCAAAGGCTGCTTTGCCTACGAACTGCGAGCGCACCGTTACCCGGGCAGTCCTTGGACACGTCTGCTGCTGACTGTCGGCAATGACGTTTCCGCCGCCGAGTTCACCACCATCGAGAGCCTGCGCTGGGAGCTGCCGACCCAGGCCGCGGCACCGGCTTTCGTGCGGCAGCACCGCGATGATCGCTATACCGCCAGCGGCGGCGAGGGCAAACGCTGGCTCGGCCCGCTGGGAGCGGTTCGGGTTCGCGACCTCTGGCAGAACTACCCGCTGGATGTCGAGGTCGGCCCCCAGGGCGACTGCCTCTGGCTGTTCCCGAAGCTGCGCCTCGACGAGTACGCCTGGGCCAAGGGCACGGTGGACGAACACCGGCTGTTCTACTGGTTCGATCCCATCCCCCCGCGCCAGGTCGGCGGTTACAAGCTCCGCCAGGGCATGAGCAAGACCTACGAAGTCTGGCTCGGAGCCGCTGGCGCCGTGCCGCCCTACGACCGACCGCTGCTGCCGGCCTGCCCGCCCCGCTGGTACGCCGACTCCATGGCCTTCGGCGAACTCACGGTGGCCGCGGCCACCCGCCCGGTGGTCGGCGCCTACGATGCCAAGGTCACCGAGGCCCTGACCGCCTTTCTCAAAGCCCGCGAAGACAACCGCGAGTTCGGCCAGTTCAACTTCGGCGACTGGTGGGGCGAGCGGGTCATCAACTGGGGCAACATCGAGTACGACACCCCGCATGCGTTCTTCCTGCAGTTTGCGCGCTCCGGCGACCTGCGTTTCTTCCAGGCTGGCGAAGAGGCGGAGCGCCACAACCGCGACCTCGATACCGTGCATTATCACCAGGACCCGCTGCGCCTGGGTCGAGTCTACTCGCACTGCATCGGCCACGTCGGCGACTACCTCGCCAAGAGCCCGCTTGATGGGCCCGATCGGGGCACGGCCCGCGGGGGCTTCTCGCCGTCGCACACCTGGTGCGAGGGCCACAGCGACGCCACCTTCCTGACCGGCGACCGACGCTCACAGGAGACCGCCCGCAAGATCGCGGATAACTACGGCAGCTATGGCACCGTCAACTACGACTTCAATAACTGCCGCGAGCCGGGTTGGGACTTGATCTTCACCATGGCGGTGTACCGCGGCACCGGCGATCCCTTCTACCTCAACGCGGCCCGCCTCATCGTCGAGCGCGTCCTCGAACGCCAGACCGAGACCGCGGCCTTGGGCAGTGCCGGGGGCGGCTGGCGGCGACGCCTGGTGCCCGGACACTGCCTCTGCGAGCCCGCTCACTACGGCAATGCCGGCTTCATGGTCGGCGTCCTGCTGACCGGGCTGAAGTGGTACCATCTCGAAACAGCCGATGAGCGCGTGGCGCGCAGCATTCACCTTGGCGCGCGCTTCCTCATCGAGGACATGTGGGTGCCCGAGGTGCAGGGTTTCCGCTACACCAGTTGTCCCAAATCCAGCGCTGGCCCCTGGTCGAACCTGCTGCTCTTCGATGGCATCGGTTACGCCTATCGCCTGACTGGGGACAAGGAGCTGGCGCGCATTCTGGCCCAGGGCACCGGCTCGGCGATCCAGAGCCTCAGCGGCTGGGGCAAGTCCTACACCATGTACATCCGCGTGGCGCCGCATATGCTGGGGCTGTTGGCCGAACTGCGAGAGGCTCCACCCATGCCGCTGCCGCTCCTGAGCATCGCCGCGCCGCTGCCTCTGTCAGGCCGCCCCGCGGCCCTCTTCGATGCCTCGGGTTCCGGCACCCCGCCGGGCACGACGCCAGACTTCGCCTGGGATTTTGGGGATGGCACCAAGGGCAGCGGCGCCAAGGTCGAGCACACCTACGCCAGCGCCGGGCGCTATCAGGTCACCCTGACCATGACGGCCGACGCTCAGACTGGCACCGCCGCCGCCACAGTGGCCATCCCGCCAACGCAGATACTGGCCGCAAACCCCGCCCGGGCCGTCCTGGTCGAAGCGGAGACCTTCGCGGCGCAAGGCGAGGGAGCGGTCAAGGTCGTCAGTGGCCGCAAAGGCGCTTCGGGCGCCATCATCACCGCTTGGCAGGACAACCTCGGCCATTGGCTGGAGTGGAAGGCGAAGGTTCCCGCCACCGGCAAGTATCGCCTCGTCCTCAAGTACTGCAGCGACTCGCCGGCCCCGCGCCGAGCCCTGACCATCGACGGCGCCAGCCCGGCTGAGACCTGCAAGGACATCCGCTTCGAACGCACCGGCGGCTTCTCCACCGGTACCGACGACTGGCGCTACCTCACCGTCGGCGGCGAAGCCACTCCCGTGGCACTCGATCTGAGCAGCGGCGAACACCTCATCCGCCTGGCGAACCTGGGCGACGGCCTGGCCCTGGATTGGCTCCTGCTGCTCCCGGTTGATAACTCGGGGTCAACCCTCGACTTTTAGCTTTATATTGACGGATTATTAGGTCATTCATCGGGGGCAACTGTTCCAACGTGGAACTCGGGATATCGGCCAGCCTGGTATGCACCCCAGGCGAGTTGCGGGAGGATGCGACCTGAAGATGGTGCCGAGTCCAGGCCACGGCGGGACTCTATGGACTGCGGCGGCAGAGGGCGCGAGCGCGACCGCCGACGCCGCTTTGGCTTCTGGGGTCAGCAGGCGCGGCGTGTTGGCCAAGGCGGTGTCGCACCGCGCCTGCGGTGGTTTGCCACCGCACCCCGCCGGAACTTTGCGCCAGGCCCTTGCGGCGCTTGCGTGCGGCCCGGACGGGCTCGAACCTCCAGGCTTCCGGTTGGTGGCCAACCGTTGCCGGGGGGATTCGCTACCCACTGGGGTGCATTGAAAGTATCGCCTCTGAGGTTCAACTCAGAGGCATCCTCTTTCTCCAGGCTTATCCTGGCGCGACGGACCGCCGGCTCCTGGCGAGGGCCTGGCGAGCCGAGGTCTTTTCGACCTGTGCAATAAGAATGGGCCGTGGTATTCAGCCCCAAAGGGGCGTTCCGGGCGCCCAGGGCAACGC
>CAIZKT010000546.1:0-26091 GCA_903933565.1 uncultured Victivallales bacterium
CATTCGACCCTCTGCGGTTCTCAGACAAGCAAACCCCTACGGAACTGACTCGCGCCCTTGCCACGACCGTCGACCACGCGGGGCGGGCTGGCTTTCGTCATCGTCCTGCGTTCCCCTCCTCAGGTGGCAGCGGAACTCGCTGAGCGGCAAAACGCCTGACCTACCTACGAACGGTGGGCGGACCGTCGGCTCACAGCCCCCACTGGAGCGGACGGCGGCGGCTTGGGAAGGGTGACGTTTCTGGCGAACTCGACGTGAACATGGTAGGGCGCTTTTGTGGGTTCGGGGAAGACCAACGAGGCGCCGAGGACATCGCAGATTCTGCAAATCGCCGCGTTGTTCCCCTTTATGTCCAAGGCGTACCCCGTGCGGTGGAGACTCTTGTCGGGGGAGGCCAGTTTCGTGCAGGCATAGAGCAAGCGCTGTTGTTGCTTGAATCTCTTGTCGCCGATCAACTTGGCGGCGTTCAGCACCGCGGCGACGTCTTTCTTGGCCCGGCAGAGCACGCCGAAACGGCGACGCACTTCTTCGTCCGTACTGCGGTCCAGAGGCGTCCCCATCTCGCCCTGGTAACCCGCTGATGGGCTTGGCGGGCAGCTTGCCAGACCCTTACGGATCAGGCGCAGGCACCCCATATGCTGCTGGGAGAGCAACCCGGACGCAACGACTTTGTCGATGGTTTGCAGAAGGTACTCCCAGTGGTAGTTGATGACCCACGCCCCATCGGAGATATCGCGCAGGCCGGAGATAACCCGCGTTCCCTTGGGGAAGTAGGGCATGATGTCGCGGATGATCCTGGCGGTCCTGCCGTTGGGCTTGACATGGCCATCCACAAATGTCGACCATGTCAGGTGGTCATACCGCACCAGGGGAGTAGCCTTGAGGGGGGCAACTATCGCCTTGGCGGCCATCTTTCAGTCCTCCCTTCTGCGTGTACGTCGTGGGGAAACTGGAGTGAACCGAGAGGGAAGTCAAGCGTACGACTCCTGGTCAGTATGCTCTAGCGACTGGGCGCCGCCCCTCGGAATTACCGACCTGTGCAATAAGGAAGTCCGCCTGGAGCGCTGAAGGCGCGCGGCCATACCAGCCCAGGGCAACGCCCTGGGAATAGAATAGTTATGGGTTTGAGCCCTGTAGGGGCGAGCTATCTGCCATACCTCCGCACCGAGGCCGCATGGTCCGCCCCTTCAGGGCTCAATCTGTGGGGTGAACGGGTACCCAGGGCGTTGCCCTGGGCTGGTATAGAGCGCCCCTTTGGGGCTGAATACCTCGGCCCATCCTTATTGCACAGGTCGGGAATTACTCCCATATGACCGCTGCAAATCCAACATCCTGAGTCCCCGGCTGCCATCCCAATACCGCCATCGTCCTTGCTGGCGGGGCCAACGTGCCGCGTTGTATCGCGTTCGTTCCACACTCACCTAGCCAACTTTACCACCAGTGCCGAAAGGTGTCAAAAACTGCGCGGAATGCAGGGCGCAAGTCAGCTCCGTAGGGGTTTCTGGGAGGCGCCGCGCTCATCGGCGGGTTGCTCGTGCTGGTCCTCATCGCCACGTACTACACTCGGCTTAGCCGGGTCATGCTGTTCTGGGTCGCCTTCGTCCTGACGCGGCCGTTTGGGGCCACTTTCGGCGACCTTCTGACCAAGCCCATCGCCAAGGGCGGACTCGATTTCGGCACCCTCGGCTCCTCGCTGGTCCTCGCGTCCTTGCTCGTGACGTTCATGATCTACACGAGTATGATGAGCAAGAGGCCTGCCACCTGAGCCGTGGCGCGTGGGGTCGGCGGGCTTGGAGGGGTTGCCGCGGGCGACGAGTCCAAGGCGTCAAGCCAGCTCGACCCACGGCGGCAACGCCACCTGCGCCCCGCACTGCGGCTCCGGATTGACAGCCCGCGAGTGGGCATGTACGATACTGACCAGTCAGTTCTGTAAGGGCGTATTTCGTCGGCGTGGACCAGCGGATCGACAGCGGGGGCACAAGCGTGAATCGTAGGTATACCCAGCGCGGGGTTGGCAGGTTGGCGGGTTGGCAGAGGGGGCACGCGGCAGTCCTGGTGCTCGGACTGCTGCTGGGCGCGGGGCTGGTCACATCCTGCGACAAAGGGGGTGGCGGCAAGGGGCCACCGACCAAGGTTGCCGCGAAGCGGGTGGTACCGGTCACCGTCGCGGCCGTCATCACGAAGCCGGTGCCGGTGGAACTGAACACCTTCGGCACGGTGCAGACTGAGGCGAGTATCGCCATCAAGTCGCAGGTGAGCGAGGTGCTTCGGAAAGTGCATGTCGCGAAAGGGCAGCAGATCGCCCGTGGCGACCTGCTCTTCACTCTTGATAGCAGGCACATGGAGATCGCCTTGGAACAGGCGCGGGCGACGTTGTCGCGGGACCGGATCCAGGCTGCCAACGCCGAGGTAGAGGCAGAGCGTGCCCGCCTGTTGGTAGAGAAGAAGATTGCCGCTCCGACGGAGGCGGACCGGACCGCGGCTGAGGCTGGGGCTCTGGCGGAGACGGTCAAGGCGGACGAGGCCGCGGTCGCCAGTCTGCAACTCGATCTGGAGCACTGCCGCATCTATTCGCCCAGCGACGGGCGCGCCGGCAACATCCTGGTTCACGAGGGCAATCTGGTGCAGGCCAACGAGGTGCCGCTGGTGGTCATCAACCAGATCCGGCCGATCGATGTTTTCTTCGCCATCCCGCAACGTGAACTGGCCCGCGTCCGCACGCACGCGGCGGAAGGCGAGGTCATGGTCGAGGCCGCTCTTCCGGAGACGCCTCAGGCCCCGGAGACGGGTCGCCTCACGTTCATCGACAATGCCGTGGAGGCGGACAGCGGCACCATCCGCTTAGCGGCCACCTTCCCGAATCCCGGTGAGCGCCTCTGGCCGGGCCAGTATGTACGGGTGCGTCTGCTGCTGACGGTGGAGGCTGATGCTGTCGTGGCGCCGGCGCGTGCGGTGCAGACCGGCAGCGAGGGGAAATATGTGTTCGTGGTGCAGGAGGACCAAACGGTGGCACTGCGGCCGGTCCGCGTCAGTCGCACCCAGGGTGAGGATGCCGTGATTGCCGCTGGCCTCCAGGCGGGGGAGTTAGTCGTGACGGATGGCCACTTGCAGTTGGCCAGCGGCAGCAAGATCGAGGTTCGTGCCGCGGGCGCGCCGACGGACACCCGCCAACAAGGGTCTGCCGCTGCGGCCTCCAGCGCTCCACCGGCAGCCAGAGTGGAGAAGCCATGAGCATCTCCGACCTCTTCATCCGGCGGCCGGTGGCGACCGTTCTGCTGATGTTTAGCATTCTGCTGGTCGGAGTGATCGGCTACCGGCTGCTGCCGGTGAGCGACTTGCCCAACGTCGATTTCCCGACGCTTTCCGTCAGTGCCTCGCTGCCCGGGGCCAGTCCCGAGACCATGGCCTCGGCGGTCGCTACGGTTCTGGAGAAGGAGTTCACCACCATCGCGGGAGTGGACTCCATGAGTTCCACCAGTTCGCTGGGGCAAACGCGGATCACGCTGCAATTCGCCTTGACGCGTAACATCGACGCGGCGGCCCAGGACGTGCAGGCGGCGATTGCGCGGGCCCAACGCCGCCTGCCGAGCGGAATGCCCTCGCCGCCGTCCTACCGCAAGTCGAATCCTGCCGACCAGCCGATCCTCTTCATCGCTCTGAGCAGTCCGACGGTGCCGCTGTCGGCGCTCGACCAGTATGGCCAGACCATGAGCCAACGCATCTCGATGGTGGAGGGCGTCGCTCAGGTGCAGTTGCGGGGTTCGCAGAAGTATGCGGTGCGCATCCGCCTGGATCCGGTGGCGATGAACGCTCGCGGGCTGGGCGTCGACGAGATTGCGGCGGCGGTCGAGGCGCAGAACGTGAACCAGCCGTTGGGCACGCTCAGCGGTCCGTACCGGTCGGTTACCTTGCTGGCCAATGGCCAACTGACGGTGGCCAGCCAGTACCGGCCGCTGGTGGTGGCGGTACGCAACGGCCAACCCGTGCGGCTGGAAGACGTGGCCACCGTCATCGACAGCGTGCAGAATGACAAGGATGCCGCCTGGTACATCACGCCGACCTCCAAGGCGCGCTCGATCTTCCTGCAGGTCATGAAGCAGCCGGGCAGCAACACGGTCAAGGTGGCCGATGCCGTACGAGCGGTGCTGCCGTCGTTTCAGGAGCGCCTGCCGACCGCGGTCTCGATGCAGATTCTGCGCGACAGCAGCGAACCGATCCGCGCCTCCGCCGAGGATGTCCAGTTCACCCTGCTGCTGACGCTGGCCCTGGTGGTGCTGGTCATCTTCATGTTCATCCGCAACGTCTCGGCCACGGTCATTCCCAGCCTGGCCTTGCCGATGTCGTTGGCAGGCACCTTCGCGGTCATGTACCTGCTCGACTACAGCCTGGACAACCTGTCGCTGATGGCGCTCACCCTGTCGGTGGGCTTCGTGGTCGACGACGCCATCGTCATGCTTGAGAATATCGTCCGCCACCTGGAGATGGGTAAGACGCGCCTGCAAGCGGCACTGGACGGCGCCCGGGAAGTGGGGTTCACTATCATCTCCATGACCCTGTCGCTGGCGGCGGTCTTCATTCCGCTGCTGTTCATGGGCGGCATGATGGGGCGGCTCTTCACTGAGTTTGCCGTAACCATCGGGGTGGCGGTGCTGGTCAGCGGCGTGGTCAGCCTGACGCTCACGCCGATGCTCTGCAGCCGGTTTCTGCGCGAACAGCGCCTGGTCCATCACGGCGCCGTGTACCGCGCCACGGAAGCGGGCTACCAGGTGTTGGCGCGGTTCTATGGGTGGAGTCTGCTGAAGGTGTTGCGCTACAAGTTTCTGACGCTGCTGGTGTCCGTCGCGGTTCTGTGGGGTACCGCGGACCTCTACAAGCGCGTTCCGAAGGGCTTCATTCCGTCCGAAGATCGTGACCTGATCAATGTCGGCACGGAAGCGGCGCAGGACATCTCGTGGGGGTCGCTGGTGGAGCACGTGATGGCGCTGGCGGAGATTGTGCGCCAGGATCCCAACGTGGACCGTTTCATGGTCGACGTGGGTACGGGCGGGTCCATGAACATCATGCTCAAACCGCGCCGCGAGCGCCAGCTTTCCGCCGATCAGGTGATCGATGAGTTACGCCCCAAACTCAACCGGGTGCCGGGCATCCGCGCCATGCTGGTCAACCCGCCGCCTATCCGCGTCGGCGGGCGGCAGTCCAGGAGTCTCTATCAGCTGACGCTGCAGAGCACCGACATCGAGCAACTCTACGTCTACGCCGACAAGCTCGAACAGCAGATGCGGAAGCTCGACTACCTGCAGGATGTCTCCAGTGACATGCAACTGAAGAACCCCCAGTTGAACGTCGACATCGACCGGGATCAGGCCATTTTGCTGGGCGTCACGCCGCAGCAGATCGAGGATACCCTCTACAGCGCCTACGGGCCCCGGACGGTGTCGACGATCTTCGCCCCCAATGACCAGTACGATGTCATCATGGAGGTGTTACCCGAGTACCAGACGGATCCCTCCATGTTGTCCATGCTCCACATTCGTTCGGCCGCGGGGAAGCTGGTGCCGCTGTCAGCCGTGACCCGGCAGCGCGAGGACGTGGGGCCGCTCTCGATCAACCATGCCGGGCAGTTGCCGGCGGTAACAGTCTCCTTCAACCTTAGACGGGACATCGCTCTGGGGCAGGCGCTGGACCGACTCACGACCCTGACGCGCGCCGAGATGCCTCGGGGGATGACGGCGGGCTTCCAGGGCAGTGCCCAGCAGTTCCAGGCATCCCAGGCGAGCATGGGCTGGTTGCTGGTGCTGGCCATCGTGGTGATCTACGTGGTGCTCGGCATCCTCTATGAGAGTTTCATCCACCCGCTCACCATCCTGACGGCGCTGCCTTTCGCGGGTTTCGGGGCGCTGTTGACGCTGTACGTTTTCGGCGCGGAACTTTCGGTCTATGCGTTCGTCGGCGTGATCATGCTGGTAGGACTGGTCAAGAAGAACGGCATCATGATGATCGACTTTGCCATTGACGCGCAGCGCCGGGAGGGCAAGAACGCACATGACGCGATTCACGAAGCCTGCGTCATCCGCTTCCGGCCGATCATGATGACCACCATGGCGGCGCTGATGGCGGGGCTGCCGATCGCCTTGGGCTACGGCGCCGGGGCGGAGTCGCGCCGGCCGTTGGGACTGGCGGTCGTCGGTGGGCTACTGTTCTCCCAGAGCCTGACGCTCTACGTGACCCCCGTCTTCTATCTGTATATGGAGAGGCTGCAGGCCTGGTTGCGCCGGAAGCCGGCGCAGTCCCACCCCACGGCAACCGTAGAATCACCCTCGTCTCCATCCATCCAAACATAGGGACACTAGCGAATGAACCCCATCAGATTCGGACTCTGCGGCCTGGGACGTATCGGCGTGGTTCATTGCCGCTGCTTCTCCCAGGAGAAGGACAAGTACCAACTCGTCGCCGTCTGCGACCGCGAAGCGGAACGAGCGGACAAGCTGAGGGAGGAATATCGCTGCGCGGGGTACACCGACTTTGCCGAGTTCCTGAAGAACCCGGAGATGGAGCTGGCGGTGATCGTCACCCGCTCCCAGGACCACGTGAACCACGCGGCGCAGGCGCTGGCAGCGGGCAAGGTCGTGCTGCTGGAGAAGCCCATCGCCGTGACGCACGACGATCTCCGGACACTCAGGGAACTCGACAAGACGTACCCCGGCAGGCTGTTCTTCCTCCACAATCACCGTTTCGAGCCGTCCTTCCAGAGCGTCCAGCGGATCATCGCCACTGGCGTCCTTGGCGAGATCCAGTTGGTGAAGATCCGCCGCCATCATTCCTTCGGGCGCCGCCGTGACTGGCAGACGCTCCTGGAGTACGGCGGGGGCCAACTCAGTTGCTGGGGGCCACACATCATCGACCAGGCTTTGCAGCTCATCCATTCGCCGGTCAAGGACATCTGGAGCCACCTCAAGCGGGTCCACGCCCTGGGCGACGCCGACGACCATGTGAAGATCCTGCTGGTCGGGGAGAATGGCATCGTCGCCGACCTCGAGATCAGCTACACGGTGGCTCTGCCGGAGGCCTATTGCACGGTCTACGGCAACCGGGGCAGCCTGATCTGTGCTGACGAGAAGACCCTTCAGCTCAAGTACATGGAGCCGGGGTACAGGTTGCCCGAACGCCAGGTCGTTCCCGGTCTTCCTCCGCCCAACGGCGGTTTTGGGAATGATGAGGATTTCCGCTGGGTTCAGAAGACCGTCAAGGTCGAACCCGAGGGCAACATGTGGGAGCTGGTCGAGTTCGAAATCGCCCGCCATCTCTACCGTGCTATCCGGGAGAACATCCCGTTCCCGGTGCGCAACGCGGACGCCCTGGAGGTGGCGCGCGTGACCGAGGTGGTGAAGCAGCAGAACCCCCAGTTCAAGTGGCTGTGACCCAGCGCCGAAGCTGGCGCTGGAGTTGAGGCGGGAGAGACGATGAATAAGGTCAGGATAGGGCAACTCGGCGTCTGCCACGAGCACGCCGCCGGGAAGATCATCAGCCTGCGCGGCCTGCCAGACATCTTCGAGATCGTCGGCGTGGTCGATGACCGCTCCTCCACCTCCGCCAAGTTCGCGGGCTCCGACCTGCAGCCGTACGCCGGTCTGAGATTCATGAGCGAGGAGGAGCTCTTCAGCGTCCCCGGCCTCCAGGCAGTGACCGTCGAGACCCCAAATTCCGACCTCGTCCCCACCGCCCTGCGCTGCCTGGAGCGCCATCTGGCCATGCACCTGGACAAGCCTGGCGGCGAGGACCTGCAGCTCTTTAGCAAGCTGCGCCGAGGCTGCGAGGAGCGCCAGATTCCCTTCCAGATGGGCTACATGTTCCGCGGCAACCCGGCCATACAGTTCTCCCAGAGGGCGATTCGGGAAGGCTGGCTGGGCGAGATATTCGAGATCCAGGCGAGCATGAGCCACAACTACGGCGGCGATGCCTACCAGGGGTATGTGGGCGAGTTCAAGGGCGGCATCATGTTCAACCTCGGCTGCCATCTGATCGACTTCATCGTCCCGATGCTCGGACGTCCGGAGAGGATCGTGCCGTTCCTGAAGTCGGCTCCCGGATGCCCCGACGCGATCAAGAACAACGGCCTGACGGTTATGGAGTATGCGCACGCTACGGTGACCCTGCGGGCGTGCAGCTTCGAGGTCGAAGGGCTGCCCAACCGCCGCCTGAAGATCTGCGGGACCAAGGGGACGATCGAGCTCTGTCCGCTGGAGCGCTTCGACGGGAAGCCCCTGCTGCTGCGCCTGGCGCTCCTCGCAGCGAACCCCGAGTACGCCGCCGGAACCCACACCGTCGATTTCGGGGTCAAGCGGGACCGCTATGCCGACCAGTTGCTCGAATTGGCGAAGACGGTCAACGGCGAGATGGCGAACCCCTACGGCTATGACCACGACTGCCTGGTGCAGGAGATCCTTCTCGCGGCTTCCGGATACACCACGTGGAGAGGCTGAACATGCACGCCATGCTCGTTGATGCCAGTAAGAAGCTCGTGTGGAGCGAGGTTCCCGAGCCGGAGCCAAGAGCTCATGAAGTCCTCATTGAAATCCATGCCGTAGCGCTGAATCGTGCCGACTTGATGCAACGCGCCGGGGAGTATCCCTCGCCGCCAGACTGGCCCGAGTGGATGGGGTTGGAGGTCGCAGGCATAATCCTGAAAGCTCCCGCCGGAAGCCGCTGGCGGATCGGCGATAAGGTCTGCGCGCTGCTCGGCGGAGGAGGCTACGCGGAGAAGGTCGCGGTCCCGGCTGACCTGGTCCTCCCGGTTCCGCCAGGCTTGTCGATGGCGGAGGCCGCCGCGATCCCGGAGGCGTTCACCACGTCCTACTTGAATCTCTGCCTCGAAGGCCGGATGAAGGCGGGCGACACGGTCCTGATCCAGGCTGGCGCCAGCGGCCTGGGCATGGCGGCGATCCAGCTTGCGAAAGGCCTCGGGGCGACCGTCATAACAACCGTCGGCTCGGAGGAGAAGGCCCATTTCGTCCGTACCCTCGGCGCCGATATCATCGTCAACCGGAAGACCGCTGATCTTGGCGCGGTCATGGACAAGCATCCCGTGGACATCGCCCTGGATTGCGTGGTCGGTGCGGGGATGGGTGCCCAGGTCGAAAAGATGGCTCGCGGCGGGCGTTGGATCGTCATCGCGACACTCGCCGGAGCCCGGACCGAAATCGACCTGAATGTCTTCTTCCGCAAAGGCCTGAAGCTGATCGGCAGCACGCTGCGCAGCCGGAGCTCGGCCATGAAGGCGGAAATCCTCTCCGAACTTGAGACGACGCTCTGGGGAAAATTCTCCTCAGGGGACATCAAGTCCATCGTCTACAAGACGCTCCCGATGGCAAAGGCGGAGGAGGCGCACGGGATTCTCGAAAAGCAGCAGAACCTTGGCAAGGTCGTCCTAACCCTCAGGTGACCGGAGAGACGATGAGCCTGGATTTCAAAGACCGGATCGCGATCATCTCCGGCGCTGCCTCCGGCATGGGGCTGCTCGCCGCGCAGGAGCTGTCCAGGGCTGGCGCGAAAGTCCTGTTGGCCGACGTCAATGCGGCGGCCGTCGAGGCGGCCGCCGAAGGCCTTCGCGGAAGCGGCAGCGAGGCCGTCGGCCTCAAGGTGGACGTCCGCAAGTACGCTGAGGTGAAGAGGGCCGCCGACATGGCTTTGGAGACGTTCGGCCGCATCGATATCCTGCTGAACTTCGCGGGCGGCGCCGAGACGCGGGTCTGCAACTGCCACAAGCCCTTCCACGAACTGCCCGTCGAGGTCATCGACTGGGGGCTCGACGTGAACCTCAAGGGCGCGGTCTACTTCTGCCACGCCGTGCTGGGCGCGATGATAAGGCAGAAGCGCGGCGTCATGATCAATCTGGGCTCGGTCACCGGTGTGGAGGGCTCCGCAGGCGCGGTGAGCTACAGCGCCGCCAAGAGCGGAATCATCGGGCTCACCAAGGCCTTGGCTCTCTCCGGAGCCCCGTATGGCGTCAGGGCCTGCTGCGTTTCGCCAGGCCCGGTACTGACTCGTCCGGCCATGGCGAACATGAAAACCCGCCTTGGCCGCGCCGCCGAACCGCAGGAGGTCGTCGATCTCATCCTCTACCTCTGCTCGGAGAAGGCCGCGTTCATCACCGGTTCCAACTACATGATCGACGGCGGCCGCACCTGCGGCGGCATGGACTAGCGCAAGACCAGGGGCCTGTCTCACGAACGATCCCGTCGACGGCGGGATCGTCGTGGCTTAGGCATGCTCCTGAGAATCAGGGAAAAAGGAAAACACGATGCGGCCTTCTTTTCTCAACAAGCCCTACCCGGTGATCACTGGAATCATGTCCGGACAGACCCCCCAGGAATTGATTGCCGAATCGAAAAATGCGGAATTCGATGGGGCGCAGGGCCTCGCCATCTGTCTTTCGGACCTGAAGCCGGATTTCCGCAATCCGGAATCCCTCAAGAGCGTCGTCGATTCGGTGAATTTGCCGTTCATGTTCTTCTTTTACCGCAACGACCGCTGGAAGGACTCCAGTGATGAGGCGCGGCAGGAGGTGTTGCTTGCCGCCGCGTCTGCCGGCGCCGCCATGATTGATGTCATGGGGGATTTGTATGATCCATCTCCCTTGGAAATAACCCGCGATCCAAGCGCCATCGACAAACAGAAACGTCTTATTGATAGGCTTCACGCCAAAGGCGCTGACGTTGTCATCTCCAGCCATATGTCAGGTTCGCGCACGACGGAACAGGTCATTGAGCACCTGCGCGAGCTTGAATCACGCGGTCCGGAGGTTGTCAAGATCGTCACCGGCATCAACACGGAAGCTGAACTCGCCGAAGCGTTCCGCACGACCATGGCCTTGAAACGTGAACTCACGAAGCCGTTCATTCACCTAGGCAACGGAAAATTCAGCCGTCCGCATCGTTTCATGGGCCCGATTCTCGGCGTCTCCATTCTGTTTGCGGTTCATCGTTACGAAGCGCGTTACGGGATGACTCAACCGACGATCCAGGCCATGAAAGCGGTCCTGGACAATATCCATTGGAATATCAAGGATGTGGTATAGCCGGAAAAGGACGTAACGAGGACCTGCTTCCAGGCCCGTGAAAGGAGGGTGTGCTCTGAACTTCAAAGGCAAGACGGCCATCGTAACTGGAGGTGTCTGGCTCAGTCGTCCAGTTCCCCGACTTCCAGGCCTAACGGCAGAGGTTTCGGACGCTCGCAGGTCGTGACCAGCTCGACTTTCCGGCCTTCCTTGCTCGACCGGTCAAACGACAGCATGATGTCAAGCACATGGTTCGCGAGCGTCCCGTTCACTCGGTGCGGACGGTTGTGGCGCAGCGCTATGGCCATGTCGGCGACGCCGATGCTGCGGCTGTTGTCCGCATAGGTGTGACTGAGCGGGACTTCGTGCCATTCCTTATCGCCCTTGCGACAGACGGCAACCGGCCCCCCGAAGGTATTGGGATCCGGCACCTGCATCGAGCCTTCCGAACCGTAGATCTCGAGCGGTCGATGCCCGTGCTTGTAGACGTCAAAACTGGCGATGACGGTGATGATCGTCCCACCCTGGAACTCTACCACCCCCGTCAGATGCGTGGTCACGGTTACCGGATACCGGTCAAACGGCTTGTACCGATCCCGGTAATGCTCGGCAACCTCGGCCCCGAGGGTCCGGTAGTCAAAGCCCTTTGTCGTCACGGCCGTGACACTCTTTGCCGGCCCCAGCAAGTTGACCAGCGCCGTCATGTAGTAGGGCCCCAGATCCAGCATCGGCCCCGCCCCGTAGTCATAGAAGAAGGGCGCCTGCGGCCACTTTTCCGGTCCGCGTCCCATGACGATCGCCGTGCCACTGAGGGGCTTGCCGATCCAGCCATCGTCAAGGATCTTCCGTGCCGTCTGCTGCCCGCCACCCAGGAACGTGTCCGGCGCACACCCCACGCGAAGGCCTTTGCTCTGGCCCAAGGCGATGACTTTGGCTGCATCCTTGGCATCCACTCCGAAAGGTTTCTCGGAGTAGGCGTTCTTGCCGGCATTGAGGGTGTCCAGGGCAATTTGAGAATGGACCTGTGGCGGGGTCAGATTCAGGACAATCGCGATGTCGGGCATGGCGAACAACTCGTCATTGCTCAGGCTCGGAACACCATAGAGCTCTGTCTTGGCCTGTGCCCGTGCCGGGATGATGTCCGAACAGGCCACCACTTCAATCATGCCGAACTTCTGTGAGGCCTTGAAGTACGTGTCGCTGATCATGCCACAGCCGACAATCCCTACGCCTGTCTTCTTCATTGCTGCTTGTCCTTGTCTGCCATCGGGTTCAGATATCCGGGCTAATGAGAGAGGGAGATGAGCGCTGGCGGCGGCACCCGCCGCCAGCGTCAGTCAGGCGCCTTCTGTCGTTCGCGGGATTGCCACGTTACTCGCACAACCTGGCTCAAGGATACCTCGGGGCGGTGGCAGATGCAATGAGTGGGAGCTAGAATGATCACCCACGCGAACATCAGGATTCGCGCAAGCAGGTAACGACGTCGGTTGGCACCGGTCGAGGGAGGTGGCGATGAAGGTCGGCATTCTTGCCTGGGCTGTCCGGCACGCTCTGAAGCGCGATTTCGCCGGCACCTTGCGGGTCCTGGCGCGGCAGGGCTATCAGGGCATCCATTTCCTCGGCGATCTGGGGGGGCTTGCCCCGTTGGAGTTGGCCGCAATGATGGACACGCTGGGCCTCGAAGCCTGTGCCCTGCACGGCAGCCCCGAGGCGTTGATGGACGAACACAGCCGCCTCTACGACTATGCCCGGAACCTGCGCTGCAAGTACGTCACGGCAAGCCTGAGCAGCGCCGACTTCGGTACGCGCTTCCGCGACTACGCCGAAACCTGCAGGAAGGTGAATGCCGTGGCCTCCAACCTGGGATTCACCTTCGCCTACCACAACCACGGCGTCGAGTTCACCAAGGTGGACGGAGGTATTGCCTACGACCTGTTCTGCGCCTGTCTGGATGACTCTGCGAGGCTCAACTTCAATGTCGTATGGGCGCAGATGGGCGGCGTGGACCCTGTCGGCTATCTCGCCAGGTACCTGACCAGGACCTGTATCGCGCACCTCGGCGACTGCGACACCAACCGGAAGTTCTGCGATCTCGGGACCGGCATGGTGCCGCTGCCGAAAGCCATGACGATGCTCGACAACCACGTTGCCTGGGCCATCCTTGACCACAGCCATGAAGGAGCGGACGCAGAACTGGCCAGCGCGGAACGGTGCATGGAGTACCTCCGGAAGCTGAGCGCCTCGCCTGCCAGCCCCCCGGCAACCAAAGGATGAGGCTGGACGCCGCTCAGACGGGTCCGGCGCCAGCCGGGGGCTCTGCTGGAGCTGGCGGGCCTGCTTCCCGCACGCGGGAGGCTTCCGCCCTATCCCCCCTCTCCCGGTGGCGGTATTCCTTCACCGCTTCGGACTGACTGCCGTGCCGCTACGAGTAGACCAGCAGCTCCTGGCAGTACCTGCCGAAGGCGGCCGCATTCTCCGCTGACGGATCCCCGCCGCCACGGTACATCAGGATGCCAGGGTACTCCTGGTGGAGGTCCCGCAAGCGCTCCAGTTCGGCGCGGATGGCCTCGGGGCTACCCACGTCAATATTCTGGTTGCTCGTCTTGATCAGGTAGAACTTGCCGGGGCCAGCGCGAGTCATGAAGTCACGGGGGTCCATTGAGCTGGACTCGATGTAGAGGCCGTCGGGTTCCGCGGTGAGGAGGTCATCAAGGAACGGCAGGTAGTTGCCGTCACCGACATAGAGGACCTTGCGACCCAGGCTGTGGATGGCCGCGAAAAGACGCTTGTACCAAGGCAGGCAGTACTGCCGCAGGTAGTCAGGGCTCAGGATCAGGCCTCGGGTTCCGGCTATGTCGTCGTGGACCGCGATCAGTTCGACTCCAGGCGTCTGCGCCCAGCCCTTCACAACCGCAAGCGACGCCTCGCCGAAAGCAGCGAGGATCCTGGCGAAGCGCTCCGGCTCAAGCGCCGATGCCATCAGGAACGGTTCCCACCCGAACTCGATGGTGCAGCGTGTGACCAAGGTGCCATAGTGCAGGGGCACCACCGCCCCATTCGGCCGCATCGTCTCCACCAGAGCCGCCATCCGGGCGAGCATCTCGTCTCCCACGGGTTCGGCCGCGAATCGGGTGAGGTCGACGCCGAGCACATCGTCCGGCGTCGTGTAGGCCTCTTTCGCGTCGATCGCCCAGGTGCCGCCGTCATGCGTCACCAGTCGCTTGCCGTCGCGCGTGCGGCCGACTTGCCCCTTCCCGGGCTGCGGCTCATTTTCCCCCAGATGGTAGACGTCAGGGCGGTACTCGACCATGGCGTAGTCGCCCATGCTTAGACGGTCAGCGCGCCGCAGGTCGAGTACCTTGCGGAAACGGCTGGCCTTAGTCTCGGGCTCTGAAGTCATGCACTCTCCTTCGGCTATCTGCGCCACGTGCAGCGCAGGTAACGAACGATACCCCGCGGCGACGACGGACGCAATGGGCCGGGATAGACGCCAGCGCGGAAACGCCTACGACGCCGGATTCGCGCCACAGAAGCCGCGCCGCCTGCGGGCTGTCCGGAGTGCGCGTCAAGTGCCACAGGTCATGGGGCCGACCGAGGACCCCGCCGGGGCCTCCCCCGGCGACTTCACGGCCGCTGCCCCCGGCAGGCACGATTCCGACCCCGACCCCTGATTTGTTCACCGCTTCTGACCCATTACCCTGCGAGACGCTGAGACCGGGCAGCGACGGCCCCGAGGCGCTATGGTTGGCGGGTGCCTGAATCTACGGAAGGCCGGTGACCCATGCGACGGATGCATCTCGTTGGCGTTGCCTGTGCCCTGCTGCCCTTGACGCTGGCGGCAGAGCCGGAAGGAGTCTCTATGCCCGGGAAACCGCTCGAGACCGATCCCGAGAGCGGCGCGCAGATCCTTCTGCTCGGTGCTGACCCGCGCCCCGCCGACAACATCTACGGCGAGCAGCCCTATAACGACCCGACCGGGCGCTGGATCGCCGTGCGTTACTACAGGAAGGGCGAGCTGCCAGGGGGCATCAGCATCCTCGATCTCGCCGACGGCAGCCGCCGTGATCTGCTGATCGGTAAGGCGCCTTTTCCGGCGTTCCACGCCTGGGGTGAGCACCTGTACTATCAGGAAACGGTTGACGGCAAACCGCTGCTGCGGCGCTGCAACTATGCGACGCTCAAGGTCGAGGACGTGGCGCCGCTCCCCGTCGATAGGGGCAGCTACAGCTACGGCACGGTGTCACCCGACGGCCGTTTCTACGCGGTCAGCGTGCAGGAGAAGAAGGGCGACCCGTCCAAGGTACACCTGCTGGACCTGCAGACCGGCCAGTGGCGCCTGCTGCTGGACAAACCCGGCTATCATGCCAAGCACGAGCAGTTCTCCCGTGACGGCCGCAACCGGGTGCTGATCCAGCTCAACCAGTTTCCCGAGGTGAAGCAGGTGCTGCTGGGTGAACTCGACGTGGCCGGCCCGGAGCGGCTGTTTCCCGCCGACCGGCCGTACACGCCGCGCCCGACCGGACACGAGGCCTGGATCGGCACCGGCGACCGGATCTTCTACTCCACCGCGTCGGATGCGGACAGCCTCGGCAACCTCTGGAGCGCCAGAGTGGGCGAGGACAAGGCCGTGCTGGTCTCTGCCGGCGGAAAGCGGTTCGTCCATATCAGCGTCTCGCGCTGCGGCCGGTACTGGCTCGGCGATACGGGCGAAGAGGGCATCCCCATCTACGTGGGCAGCTTCGCCACGGGCACCTGCAAACGCGCCGTCTTCAGCCGCACGGTGTATGACGGCCAGCAGTGGGCGCACTCGCACCCGTACCTGACTGCCGATAACCGCTGGCTCATCTTCTCCTCCAGCCGCGACGGGCATCCCCAGGTGTACGGCGCCCGGCTGGCGCCTGGCTGGCTCGACCGTCTGTGATGCACGGATCCAGGCGCTACGGCCAGTACCGGGGCAGGCCCAGCGCCACGCGAGGAGACATGCATGGCGAGCCCTGATCGACGTCGAGACGGTCCAGCCGCAAGCGCTCGCCACCCTGGAGCGCAACCCTTTCAAGGTGATCGTGTTGGTCGGCGCCAGCCAGGCAGGAGTGCCCTCCGGGATCGCGAACACACCGCAGCGCATGGGCGGGAAGGCCGAGGACGTCAGGATCCCTGGCGAGGGCAAGAACGCACTCGACTTTTACGAGGTTCCCGGCGGCGCCCCCGGTGCTTTCCTGGTTGCGCCCCGCAGGCTCTGCGATCTGGCTTCCTGGGCGTATTTCCGGCGCGTCGGCGGCACACTCGTCACGGGAGCGGCGCCGGGCGCAGGTCAGTTCCGTGGGTGGAGACTACTCAGGTCCTAGGGTTCAGGAAACGGCGAGACGGCGAGACGGGGAAACGGCGACTGGAGGAGACGGACCGGGAGACGGCGGAGAGAAAAATAGGGTTCAGGGTTCAGCCGAGCCACCGGCTGGTCATTCGACATTCTGCGGTTCTCCAGGGCCATTCGATTCTCCATTTTATCAACCACATAGAGCCCCGAGAGCACAGAGAGCAACGCATTGGCGAAGAGTAAGTTATGTGTTTATGATCCATTCTATGTTGCCACCCTCTGTGACCTCTGTGACCTCTGTGGTGAAAGAGTCCCTCTGCCTTGCCTGCTCTTTCCTGTGCGCGTACGGTAACGCTCTCTAGGAGGCGGCGCGCTCAGCGGATCCGCCGCTGGTTTCCGGTCTGGGTTCTCGAGCCCCAGTAGGCGGGCGGCAGGGGGTGTATATGACCAAGCTTGGCATGGTCCGGGTCGTCTGGGTGTTGGGCCTCACGCTACCCGCCATCGGTGAGACGGTGAGCTTGGCCCCCCCGGACGCGGTGATCGCCTACGGGAAGACCGGCGAGTATGCCTTCACCCCCCCGGCCGGCAGCAAGTCTGTGCGGCTGCTGCTGGCGCTGCGCATGGACTCGCCGGAGTGCTCCGGCTCGACCCATTCGCTCCGGCTCACGCTCAACGGGCGTGCCCTCACAGGCGCCCTGGACCGCGCGCATAGCCGGCTCCTCAACAAGCCCCTATCCGCGACCATGGCCAGCGGGCTGGCGATCCCCTGGGTCCGCAACGCCGACTGGCGGGTTGTCTACGCCCCGGATTTCACGATCGTGGGCACGGCGCAGGCGGGACCCATGCGGATCCCGGACGTTTCCCCCTACCGCCTGGTACTCGACGTCACCGACCTGGTTGTCGTGGGTGCCGAGAACCGCCTGGTCCTGGCGCACCGTGGCGAACAGATGCGGTTGCGCAGCTACTTCCCCAAGCTCAACCCCTCCCTTGACTTTGTGCTCGCCGAACTCGCCATGGATTTCTCGCAGGACCCGCCCGTCGGCAAGCCCTCCCGGCGGGAGGAGCCTTACCAGGCCGACCGGCTCATGCTGCAGCCCCCGGCCACCGTCGACATCCGCAACGTCGTGAGGGTTGCGCCCGGTGGGGGTCTGGCGCTCAGCCTGCCCGGCCTGGCGCTCCAGGTGGAATCGCGCTTTTCCCACCAAGGCGGAGGCTACCATGCACTCGCCGGCGAAGGGCAACCGCCAGGACAGCCGGAGTGGCAGGTCAAGGTCAGCCGCGCCACCGCCGAATGCCTGGTCGACGCCACCGCCAAGGAGTACCGACTGGAGAGACGAATCACCTTCGTTGCCGACCACCTTGAGATCACCGACCGGCTGACAAACCTGACCGGCGAGGCCATCGGCCTGGCCTTTGACAACCGCCTGGTCGCCGTCGGCAGCGAGATTGCCGAAGCCTGGTTGGGCGGGAACCCCGACCCGGCCGTCACCCGGATGGAGGCGCTGGAGAACTCGAGCGTGTTTGTCGCAGGAGCGCAGAGCGGCTGCGGCCTGCTGGTTGTCGACGACGTGTATCGAATCCAGTCGATCCTGTACTATGACAACGGCGCCGGCGCACGCAGCGACACCTTCGCTCTTGGCCCGGGGGCCAGTTACACGCTGCGCTGGCACCTCTATCCAGTGCTGCGACCGGACTACTACGACTTCATCAACCTGGCCCGGCGCGACCTGGACGTGAACTTCACCCTTCCCGGCGGGTTCCAGTTCGGACTCGGCGCCGGGACCGACGACGATTACCGGGCCCTGGCCGACCAGCGCGGCCTGCAGTTCATGTCCTCCGGGGTCTGGATGAACTCGGCGGGGCCGGTGAAGTGCTACCACGGCGCACACCTGCTCGAAGCGACGGCGCTGCAACAGAACCTGCGCGAGCGCTGCGCCAGCATTCGCCGCGTTCTGCCGCAGGTCAAGAGCCTGGTCTACATCCACGCCTTTATCAACACCGACCCCGCCGGACCACTGAAGTACGCCGACGCCCGCATCATGGGCGAGGACGGGGCCCAGTACGAGAACAAGACCTACACCGAACAGTGCGGCATCCCGTTCCTCTACAACTACCCGGCCCTCGACCCGGAGAATTCCTATGTGGCGGCGATGAAACGCGTCATTGACCTGTGCCTGGACTCCGACAAGATCGGCGCCGATGGCGTGTACTGGGATGAGCTGGACTGGACCTCGCCCCGCTACACCTTCGACCGCTGGGACGGACACTCGGCGCAACTCGATGAGCAGCACCGCATCAAGCGCAAGATGGCCTACGTGCATCTGCTCTCGAGGTCAGCCAAGGTCGCACTGATCAACTACATCTCCAGCAAGGGCGGGGTGCTGATCGGCAACTCGGTGGCCACCAGCGACACCCTCACGAAGCTGCACTTCCCGCGCTTCGTCGAGACAGCCGAGGGTTGGTTCCCGGCGCGCTCACACTTGTACTCCCCGATCGCTCTCGGCGACCACCTGACGGTGAAAGACTTCCCGGGGCTTGTGGCCGACATCCGGGCGAAGCTGATGTGGGGCACCGTCTACTACTACTACGCGACCCCGAAACAGCCCTATGGCACCATCACCCAGCACATGTTCCCCTTCACTCCCGTCGAGTTGCACCACGGCTGGCTCCTGGGTAAGGAACGCCTCCTCACCGCTGTGCCGGGCACGTTCACTCTCGGCGATGAGGCGCCCGTGCGAGTCTACTGGTACGACGCTGCCGGCAAACTCGGGGAGAAACGGGGTGAGGAACGTCTGGAGGGGGGGCGGCGATGGGTGCGCCTGGCGCTGGCCGACGGGGAGATGGCGGCGATCGTGCGTGGGGAATAGAGGCCCCAGCCCGCGCTCAGAAGCCCGGGTCTCACCGCATGCGTCGGGAGGCGACCTTTGCGGCATCGAACGTCCAACCTAGAAACTATGGGTTGATCACAAGGTGGAGTGGCTCAATGAGAAGAGACTTTCAGACCATCACGCCAGAGGCCGCCGGCATTCCGTCCGCGGCGATCGCGGCCTTCATCGACCGGCTTCAGGACAAGACGCTCCCCATGCACAGCCTCCTGGTGCTGAAGGGCGACAGGATCGCCGCCGAGGCCTACTGGAAGCCGTTTGACGAGACCTTCCGGCACCGCCTGTACTCCACCTCGAAGAGCTTTGTCTCCGTGGCCATTGGCATCCTCGCCGGCGACGGCAGACTGGCGCTGGACGACCGGGTAGTCGACTTCTTCCCCGAGTACAAGGAGAAATACGCGCCGGTGCAGCCGTACGCCGCGCTGGCCACCGTCCGTGATTTGCTGAAGATGACGACCTGCTTCAACGTCCCGGACTATGCGCCTTTCGACGACTGGACGGCGGCGTTCTTCCGGCTCCCCGCCGCCCACCTTCCAGGCCGATCCTTCCGCTACGACACGCTGGCCACCGTGATGCTCTGCATGATCGTCCGTCGCGTTTCCGGCGTCGAGTTCACGGCCTTCCTGCAGACGCGGCTGTTCGATCCCGCCGGGATGTCGGCGGAGATCCAGTGCGTCCAGAGCCCTTGCGGCCACGACTGGGGCGGCTCCGGCGTGCTCTGCACCACGCGGGATCTGGCGAAGTTCGCCTATGTCTGCATGCACGGTGGCCGCTGGGATGGCGAGCAGCTCGTTCCAGAGGATTACCTCCGCGAAGCCACCTCAAGACAGGTCGACAACACCCTGGCTGTCAGCGACCCCGAGCATCAGTACGGCTACGGCTACCAATTCTGGCGCACCCGCTTCGGCTTCGCCTGCCGAGGCATGGGCAGCCAGCTTGCCGTCTGCGTGCCGGAGCACGACCTCATCCTGGTGACCACCGCGGACACCCAGGCCATCGCCGGCGGAGACAGCATCATCTACGACGCGCTGGACAGCCTCGTACTCAAACCGCTGAGCGGCGCCCCGATGGCCGAGAACCCGGCGGCGCACGCGGCCCTGCAGGCAAAGGTCGCGAAGCTCTCTCTGCGTACCGTGGAAGGCGCAAAGCGCTCCCCGATCACCAGGAAGATCAACGGCAAGACCTACATCCTCGACGAGAACAGCATGAAGATGAGATCGGTGCGTCTCACCTTTGCCGGCGACGAGGGAGTCCTGGCCTACGAGAACGCTACCGGGGCGCACGAAATCCGCTTCGGCTTCGGCAAGCAGGTGCGGCAGACGTTCCCGGAGACGCACTACTTCGGTCGCACCATGATGCGCCCGGGCAACCGCGGCTACGACTGCCAGGCGTCGGCGGCGTGGCGCCAGGACGACTCGCTGGTGCTGTGCGTCTACGCGACCGACGAGTACTTCGGGACGCTGCGGATGAACTTCGTCTTCGACGGCGACACCGTGACCGTGCAATCGGAGAAGTTCGCCGAGATGTTCTTCAACGAATACCAGGGGTTCACCTCGGGGAAGGTCAGGCAGGAGGTGTCCTGAGGGCAGCCCGTGAGAGCGTGGCGTCTCTCCATGAGCGCTAAGATCGAGTCAGAACGCTCAACTCGCTCTCACGCATGACATGGGTGTCCGAAGCTAGCGCTACCTTTGATAGGCCTTGGATAGCGCCGACCAGAGACGAAACAGCCTCGGGAACCTGTGTCACAAGTTGCCGAGGCTGTAGGGGCTAAGTGGTCGGGACGGCGAGATTCGAACTCGCGACCTTTTGACCCCCAGTCAAACGCGCTAACCAGACTGCGCTACGTCCCGACCGAATCAAAAAAGCACGGGTTACTGTACCCTGAGGGGGTGACGATGCAAGCCTGCAGGCTGATTTCAGCGGACCATTCCCAGTTCCTGCGCCAGCCGGCGTTCCGCATCGCTGGCCCGGATGTCGTTGAGCAGAGAGTCGAGTTCGCCCTCCATAATGCGGGTCAGGTCATACAGGGTGATGTCAAAGCGGTGGTCGCTGACGCGGTTCTGCGGAAAGTTGTAGGTGCGGATGCGCTCACTACGCTCCCCGGTGCCCACCTGCGAGCGCCGTTCGGCCGCGTTGCGCGCGTCCTCTTGGGCCTGCATTTGTTCGAGCAGCCGGGAACGCAGCAGGCGCATCGCAATCTCGCGGTTGCGATGCTGTGACTTCTCCTGCTGACTGGCGACCATCAGCCCCGTCGGCAAGTGCGTGACCCGCACGGCGGAATCCGTCGTGTTGACGCTCTGGCCGCCAGGACCCGAAGAACGGAACACGTCGATGCGCAGATCCTCGGGACTGATCTGCAGATCGACATCCTCCGCCTCTGCCAACACCGCTACGGTGACGGTCGACGTATGAATGCGACCACTGGCCTCGGTGACCGGGACGCGCTGCACCCGATGCACTCCGCTCTCGAAGCGCATGCTGCCCCACGCATCCTCGCCTTGGAGCGAGAAGGCGACGCTCTTCAACCCGCCGAGCGGGGTCTCGGCCAGATCCAGGGTCTCGCAACGCCAGTGCTTGCGCTCCGCGTAGCGGCAGTACATGCGGAAGAGGTCGCCGACAAACAGCCCGGCCTCTTCACCGCCCGCGGCGGGGCGAATCTCGACAATGACGTTCTTTCCCTCGTTGGGGTGCGGGGGGAGAATCAGCAGTCTGATATCGCGGTCAAACTGCGCGGCGGCTGTCTCGAGAGTCTCGATGTCGGCGCGTACAACCTCGATAAACTCCGGATCGGATTCGGTGGCCAGCAGATGCCGGTTCTGTTCGATGTCGCGGGTAGCGCCTTGGCGCCGGTCCCAGGTCTGGACCAGCTTCTGGAGACTCTGGTACTCGCGGTTGATCTGTTGGTAGGCAGCGTGGTTGGCTGTGGCGAAGTCGAAGTGCGTGATCGCGCGCTCGACCTCATGAAGGCGCAGCCGTGACGTCTCGATGTACTGCTCGATATGCACCGGCATCCACCTCTGCGAGGCCTGTAGCCTCCGCTCCCGGCAATCTCCGCGCTCGTTGCCCAGCCATCAATCTTGCTCAGCGCTACGTCTGCCCGCCTCTCGGGAGCCAGGCTTGTCCGCCACAGGCGTGCCGACGCAAGACGCGATCACTCTGGCGTGACGCGGCGCTGCAAACACAAACGGGACACAGATCCCCGGCATGACGCCGATTCCCTGTGCCCCGAACGAGAGTCCTGCCGCATGGCAAGACGTACCGACTCCGACGGCCCAGATCAGGTGCTAAGTCCGTAGCGCCGACGGAAGCGGTCCACACGACCCTCGGTGTCCACCAGTTTCTGCTTCCCGGTATAGAAGGGATGGCACTTGGAGCAGATGCCGACTTTGGCCTCAGCGGCGTTGGACATGACCTGGAAGACCGCGCCGCAGGCGCACGAAACCGTGGAGCCAACGTACTTCGGATGGATGTCCTTCTTCATGACTTGCCTCGTTTTCTGACACCGATTACGCCGACGTCTTATGCCGGCCGATTCCCGCTTGCACCCGTTCACGGGTACATGCCAGCCCGCGGGTCAGGGGCTGGCTCGCAACCGGCCCCCCCCGCCCGGAGATCACATCTCGGCCAACGCCGCCCTGCGGCTCAGCCGCACACGACCGCGCTCGTCGATGTCGATAACCTTCACAGAGATCTGATCACCCACCTTGCAGATGTCTTCGACGCTGCGGACTCGGGCGTCCGCCAGTTCGCTGATGTGTACCATGCCTTCCTGGCCTGGCAACAGCTCGACGAAGGCGCCGAACTCCTTGATGGTCTTAACCGTGCCGCGGTAGATGCGGCCGATCTCCACCTCGGCGGTCACTGCCTCAACTTGTCGCGTCGCCAGGTCCATGGCCGGACCATTGGCGGCGAAGATGCTGACCGTACCGTCTTCCTCGACGTCGATACTGGCGCCCGTAAGCTGGCAGATGCCCTTGATGATCTTGCCGCCGGGGCCGATCAGAGCGCCAATGCGTTCGGGGTTAATCTTTATCTTCACGATCTTCGGGGCATACGGGCTCATCTCCGCTCGCGGCGCCGCGATACACTGGCTCATGACGGCGCGGATCTTCTCGCGGGCCACCCGGTTCTTGAGCATGGCCTGGTACATTTCTTCGACGGTGATCCCAGCGATCTTCAGGTCGAGCTGGAAACCGGTGATCCCCTTAGTGGTCCCGGCAACCTTGAAATCCATGTCGCCGAAGTGGTCCTCAGAACCCAGGATATCGGTGAGGAATACCTTTCGACCATCAGCGCCGCTCACCAGTCCCACAGAGATGCCAACCACAGCATCGCTCACCGGCACACCGGCATCCATCAACGCCAGGCTGGCGCCGCAGACACTGGCCATGGACGAAGAGCCATTGGAGCCGAGGATGTCGGAAACCATGCGCAAGGTGTAGGGGAAATCCTTGGGCACACTCTGGGCCACCGAGCGCTCGGCCAAAGCGCCATGGCCGATCTCACGCCGCCCCGGTCCCTGGATACGGCCGGTCTCGCCGACGCTGAAATTCGGGAAATTGTAGTGCAGCATGAACTTCTTCGTGCCTTCGCCGCCGGTGATGACATCGAACTCCTGAGCATCTCTCGACGCACCCAGGGTAGTGGTCACCAGCGCCTGCGTCTCACCCCGCTTGAAGAGGGCGCTGCCATGGGTACGGGGCAGGATCCCGACCTCGCAGGTGATCGCCCGCAGGTCGTCCGCGCCGCGGCCGTCCACGCGGACGCCCCGGTCAAGAATCAGCCGACGAACCGTTTCCTGCAGCACGAGTTCGAAGGCGCCCTTGAAGTTCGGCGCCTTAGCGTCTGGGGTGGTGAACCGTGGGGCCAGTTCTTTGGCCATGGCGGCCAGCAACTCGCCCTCGGCGGCGGCACGGGCCTGCTTGTCCGCCACAACGCAGGCGGCTTCAAGTTTGCCGGCGCAGAACGACCGGGCCGCCGTCAACAGTGCCTCATCAACCAGGGCCGCCGTGTAACGCTTCTTCGCTTTGGGCGCCCGCGCCGCAAGGTCGCGCTGGGCTTCCACCAGGCGGCAGACCATGCTGTCCGCAAACTTCATGGCGTCGCGCAGGTCTTCCTCGCTGATCTCCTGCGAGCAGCCTTCGATCATGATCGTCTTGCCAGGGGTTCCGGCGTAGACCAGATCGAGGTCGCTCTTGGCCATTTCGGCATGGGTCGGGTTGGCCACAAAGGCGCCGTCAACCCGGCCGACACGCAGCGCCCCAATGGGGCCGCCAAAAGGGATGTCCGAGACCATCAGTGCAGCCGAAGCCCCCAGGATGCTGAGCACGTCAGCCTCAGTGTCGCCATCCGCGCTCAACAGCATCGACATGATCTGCACATCGTCGATATAGCCTTGGGGGAACAGCGGCCGCAGCGGCCGATCCGTCATCCGCTAGGTGAGAATCTCCTTCTCGGTGGGACGGCCTTCGCGCTTGAAGTAGCCGCCGGGCAGCTTGCCTGCCGCACTGAACTTTTCGCGGTAGTCCACCTGCAGGGGAAAGAAGTCCAGCCCCGGTCGCGGCGCCGCGGAACAGGCCGCCACCAGCACGACCGTGTCCGCCTGGCGCACCGTGACTGAGCCCCCCGCCAGCAGCGCCATCTTGCCGGTTTCGATCTCGACCGTCCGTCCCTGCCCCAAATCTACCGTAACTCGTTCGATACTCATCATTGCCCTTTCTCCCGCCTGGCGGGAAGCCGGGATCCGTACGCGGGGGTCACAGGCCGTCGAACCGGGTTCGCACCGAGTTCCGCTCAGGGGCTGAACCGAACTTGGCCAGCCGCTGAACGGAGGTACGGACTGCGACGTTACCGTTGCGGAATTGCGGTACGAAAGACCGGCCGTAGAAGCGCTTTTGGCCCCACCCTGGTCCTTCGTACCGACCGAATTCCACAACCGCCCGTCTCATCCTACCGTCGGCGACGGACTTTCGTCTCGCCGCAACCGGGTGTCGGTCGGAGAGCCAGCGAGTTCCCGGCTTAGGGAACCGCGTACGTCTCCGACAGAACGACCTGCCGCCGGCAGCGGATCCCTCGCCCCGGCGGCCCCTACCCAACAAACCACGAGCGCCGAACGGTCTTCGCCTTTCGACGCATTCAACTATGTTTCTCAGCGCGCCACACCCCACCGCCTGCGCAAGCCTACCAGAGGCGGCAACCTCAAATCACACTCTTGGGTCCGCCGCCGAGCATGCCCAAGAGCCCGTTCACGAGCGACATGAAAAGGCTCGCGAGCAGGCTCGGTTAGCGACGCAGGTTCAAGCGACGAATCAGGGCCAGATACTGTTCGGACGAGAGGCGCTGGATGTAGGTCAGCAACTTGCGCCGACGGTTCACCATGGCCAGCAGGCCCCGACGCGAACTATGGTCCTTCTTGTGAATCTTCAAGTGTTCGGTGAGTTCGTTGACACGTGCGGTCAGAATGGCCACTTGGACCGCGCTTCCGCCGACATCCTTCTCACTGCTACCGAACTCTTTGACAATCGCCGTTTTTTGATCCGTTGTCATGATGGGGTCCGTAGTTCTGCACTTACCGTATCCTGTAACGCCACTGCCGAACCGGGGTCATCTGCCCCAGCAGCGCGCCCGCTTCCGGCGGTAAGACCAGGAGCGGCGGGATAAACAATCTTGGTAACTTACCGTGTCGGCAAGAGCTTTCAAGCCCGAGCGACAGCGGCGGGCGCAGGTCAGTTCCGTAGGGGCTTCTGTTTCGATCGTCTCCGCGTCCGGCGAGCAGAACGGGTCACTTGACTCTTGGGGGAGACTTCCGGCGGGATTTGTCGCGAATGCCAGACGCCGCA
>CAIZKT010000547.1:0-1903 GCA_903933565.1 uncultured Victivallales bacterium
AGGGACTGACCAGGACAAAGTCATCCGCGGCAGCTT
Organism: uncultured Victivallales bacterium; assembly: GCA_903933565.1. GTDB lineage: Bacteria > Verrucomicrobiota > Lentisphaeria > Oligosphaerales > JAFGRS01 > CAILUI01. The sequence goes on from CAIZKT010000547.1 coordinate 37, forward strand.
CAGCCGCGAGGACGGCACAGAGACGATCGACGTTCGTGCGCCGCATATGAGCGTGGGCCCATAGCGACGGTAGACTCAGGAGCATCAGGGCACAGGCCGCGATCGTGCGCAGCAACCAGACCCAGGCCCGCTCATCCCGCGAACCCACCGCAACCTCCACCAGCAGCCCACAGAGAGCCAACAGCGGCGCGTAATGCCACGGCATCGGGATCATGCCGTTGACGCGAAAGAAACCGTAGGCACTCAGCGTTGCACCAAGGCTCACGAGGAAGGCATACAAGGCCAGGGACGGAGCGCTGCGGAGGGTTCCGCGCGAATGCACGATCCGCACTATCAGAAAGACCACGGCGAGAGCCGCCAGGCCCAGCCAGAGCGACAGGACTGACGAGTCACCGTTGGCGATCGCCTTGGTCAGCCCCCCAAGAATCCTCTTGTTCGTCAGCTCGAAGTGGGTGATCTGCGCAGCGTCAGCGTAGGCGCGAATCACCGGCAGATAGACGAGCATGGAGAGCGCCGTGACGCCGCAGAGCGTCATGATCAACAGGCAGCGTCTCCACAGTCCGCACAGCCCGCAGACGGCCATGCCAGCTAGCCCGATGGCAAACAACAGGTACGAGTTCTGATAGCTGGCGTGACAACTCAAGAGCGCCAACCCCAGGCTCGCGGTCACATTGCGCCATGTTGGCCGCTGAACAACCCTCCAGAACGCGCCACCACAGGGCACCACGAATAACATCGCCAGGCCGTAGGCTCGAATCGAGCTGCCAAAGTAGAAAACGGTCGGATTGAAGGCCACCAGCGCCATGACCAAGAGGGGCGCCCGCCCGCTGAACAGTCTCGCGCTGACGATCAGTGAGCCCATGATTCCCAAGGAGACCACCGTCCCAAAGAAGCGTATCCAGGCATCGCCCGTGGCGTAACCAAGGGCGGTCCACAGGCGCAGCAAGACATGCAGCAGGGGGGGAGCCGAATCCTTCGCGAGCCACGCGGCGTCGTGGTGGACCGGCAAGACCGACGCCAACTGGATGCTCGAGGTCTCGTCGCGCCAGAACGCACCGGAATTCTGGAACAGAATCACGTGTAAGCCCATGACTAAAAGACAGGCGACGGCGAGAAGCAGCCCGTCGATGACGCGGGTGACCGCTGGATTCTCCTGAAGACGGCGGCCCCCCCCTGGCACCGCCTTGCGCAACTCGCCGGACGGTCGGGAAGAGGGGCCGACGGTATTCTTGGAACGAGTCTTCTTTCTTGCTGCCATAGCGTGCTTTCAGCCTCTAGGGGGCAGGAAGCTTTCCTTGGCGAAAGCGAGCCAGGTGATAGTGGTGGACATTGCTGATACCGATGGCCAACGGGGTCCGATACAGGCTCCTCAAGTCAGGTTCTGTGGTGGAACGGAACTCCAGTCGCCTGGGCTGTTGAGCAGCCAGCGCCGTGGGGGCGCAGATCACCCGCGGCGAGCGGCCGAAATGAATCCGGCGAAAAGCCCCGACAATCTGGGCGACCGTCGTGGTGCGCTCGGCGGAGAAGAGCTTGACCTGCGCGCCGCCTGAGGCCGGTGGGGGCAGGCGCCCAGCGGCCCAGGCTGCCAGGCAACTCAGGACCTGCTGGGCACCATCGTCGATGTAAAGGTAGTCGCGAATCGTGTCCAAGGGCACGTAGATATGAATGGGCCGTTGCCAGATGATACACCGCGATACCTGCGAGATCAGGCCTTGTGGTTAGCTTGTTCTGGACTCAATTCCTGCCCAGCTCTTAACATCGCGATAGTGCCGCTATCTAAGCTGAGTACTACCGATACTGCAATCATAAGCAAGCACATCATGTAAATACCCCCCACGGCAATCAGTTGTGATGTATTTTTCTTAAA
>CAIZKT010000548.1:0-4930 GCA_903933565.1 uncultured Victivallales bacterium
CATGCCTGACGGCGTGTGTTCTCGCGCAAGCCGATACGGCAGACAGGCCACGGGGTGTTGCGACGCCCAGCCCGGTTTTTTGAAACCGCCCCGGCGGCGCCCCGATAACCCTTGATTTCGCTCGTAGGTCACCTATCTTGCGAGGTTTTCCTTGTTCTGTTGTCTGCGGCTGTCGCTGTTTGTCCTGCCTTGAGGCATGACGGAAAGGCAGACCTGTCGTTTCGGGTGCGAACGTGGCGCGTCTCCGAGGGCCGCGGCTCCATCTGGGCGAGGTTCCCATGAGTACCCCAGCAGATACGGGTTCGGCCAATGGGGAATCCCGCTCCCCGAGCTTTTTGGAGACGTATTTTGCCCACCGCATGGTCTACGCCTGGGAACTTCCCAGCGTCATGCGTAAGCACATCTACACCGGGACGATGGGGAACATCTGGGCGACGCTGATTGCCGGCATCTTCTTTGTCTACTTCGGCACCACGGTAGGGGTCACCGAGTTTGAGTGGAGCGTGATGGCTGGGCTCTCGTCGTGGCTGATCTCGGCCCAGATCGTGTCGGCGATCCTCACCGAGCGCACCGGCAAGCGCAAGCTGATCTGGTTCCTGTTTGCGGTGGCCGAACGGACCCTGCGGCTGGCGGGGATTCTGCTGGCGCTGTGGCTGTGGGCGCACGGCAGCACGTGGACCCCGGTGGTGCTGATCGCCTGCGTGTGCCTGGCGAACTTCATGGGCACCATGTCGAGCCCGCCTTGGCTGTCCTGGCTGGCGGACATCATCCCCGAGGACGAACATGGGACCTTCTACGGCCGCCGCTCGGCCTGGATCGCGGTCGGGGTAATGATCGTCGTCATCCCCTCGGGCTTCCTGATCGACCGCATCCCGGAAGCGCACAAACTGCAAGCGGTCATGTGGGTCTTTGTCGGCGCCACCCTGATCGGCCTGGTGGACCTTCTGATCCACGGCACCCTGCCTGAGCCACCCATGGAACTGGCGCCGCGGACGCACGTGTTGCAGGCCATGATGACCCCGCTGCGCGACCGTGCCTTCCGGCCCTGGCTGGTGTTCAACGGCTGCTGGACCTTCGCCATGACCATCGGCGGCGTCCTCGCCACGATTTACTTTGTCGAGAACCTGGAGATCAAGAAGAACTTCCTGGGCGGGTCTATCGTGCTTACCGGGGTGGCGCTGCTGGGCAGCATCATCACCGGCCACTGGACCGGACGCCTGGTGGACCGGCTGGGGCCGAAACGCATGCTCTTCTGGGGGCACCTGGTGTGGGCCAGCCTGCCCCTGTTTTGGGTCCTCGCTACGCCGACCAGCGCTCTGGCCTGGCTGGCCGCGGCCAGCCTGGTGGGCGGCACCTCAAGCACCGCGGCGAGCACCGCCTCCAACAAGTTCATCACCCGCTTTCCACCGGTGGAGAAGCGCGCCATGTACTGCGCCGTTTCCAGCAGCCTTGCCAACCTTGCCGGCGGGGTGGGCGTCATCGTCGGCGGCCTGATCATCAAGTCTCTCCATGGCTGGCATCTCCAGCTCGGGGGCTGGACCTTCGGCGGCTTTCACGTCACCTTCGTCGCTTCGGCGATCCTGCGCTTCCTCGCCGCCATCCTGCTCATCCGTAACATGCCGGAACGCACGTCGCTGAGCACGGACGCCGCAGCGGCCTGACGCCGGGCGGACGCGGCGCAGACTGGAAGTCTCATTCCGGTATGCCCGGCCGCAGCCGGGGGCTGGGCTGAACCCTGAACCCTGAACCCTGAACCCTAGAAACTGACCTGCGCCCCAAGGCGGCCCGGCCGCTGGCCAGCCGCAGCACGCGGCGGTATCTTCAGGGACGGACGGCCTCGCGCCGTGAGAAGCGGGGCTGCAACCGGGGTCGGCAGCAGCGGAACGCGGGTTGCCGACGGCCGGGAAGCGGAGTCGAGGCCAGGCCTGGGGAGCACGCATCATGGCAGAACCAGCGGCATTTCCAAGCTTCGAGGTGGAAGGGCAGACTTTTTCACGACTGCTGCTCGGGCATAACCCGTTCATTGGCGGTTCCTACATGAGTCAGGCGCGCTCACGGCTGTACCGGGAAACCCTCAATACCGCCGCCGCCGTCGAGCCGATCATCGTCGCCGCCATCAAAGCCGGGGCGCGCGGCATGATGATGGGCGTGACCAGCGACAATGACCAGTACATCATGAAGGCCCTGCAGGACGCCGTGGCCAAGACCGGCACCGAGATGCCGACCTTCGTCATCGTGCCGCTCGATTTTGCCCCGTTTGCCGACCGGCTGCGCTCGGTGAACTGCAAGGTCTGCCTGCTGCATGGCCAGGTCACTGACGCGCTCTATGTCAAGGCCCAGAATACCATGAAGCCCGAGTTTGCGGACTTCGCCAAGTGCTGCCGCGATCTCGGCTTTCTGCCTGGCATGTCAACCCACAACGCCGGCGAGATCATCCCGGCGGCAGAGCCCTTCGACATCGCGGTGATCAACACCCCGGTCAACAAACTCGCCTGGCGCATGTGTCCGTGCGAAGAGCAGGTCCTGGGCGCCATCCGCCGCACCAAGAAGAAGGTGGTCGGCATGAAGCCGTTGGCCATGGGCCGCCTGGCGCCGCAGGAAGGGATGGACTACGTCTGTCGCCTGCCCGATCTCGATGGCATCGTCGTCGGCATCGGCCACGAATACGAGATCGAGGAGACCTTCGGCATCGCCCGCCGCATCTGGCAGAATCCGGACTGAAACGCGCAACGCTCTCGCCCCGCGGCGGCCCCTGCGCTTACAGGGGTCGCAGATCGTCGGTGAGATCGGCCGCCGGAAACACCGCGCCGGGGTTCAGAATGCCGGTGGGATCAAAGAGCTCCTTGACGCGGCGCATCAGTCCGGTCAGTGCCTCGCCCCATTCCAGGGCCAGGTAGGGGGCCCGCGCCCGGCCCATGCCGTGTTCGGCGGTGATCGTGCCATCATAGCGCATGGCAGCCCCATAGACCTCGTCCGCCAGGCGATGCAGCAAATCGCGAAGCTGCGGGTCGTCTGGACGGACAAAGGGGCGCAGGTGCAGGTTGCCGCTACCGGCATGCCCGTAGATGGCAGCCGGCAGCCCCAGACGGTCGAAGATGCCTTCGACATCCCGAATGAAGGGGGCCAGGCCGCTGACCGCCACGCCGACGTCGTTCACGATCGCCGGGGCGCGCCACTCGGGGCTGAAGTTGCGGATCGTGGGCAACAGGGCCTTGCGCAGCTTCCAGACCGCCTCCTGTTCCGCGACGGCTTCGACGGTTCGGGGCGGCGCCGCCAGCCGGTAACCGCCGGAGCGCAGAGCGGCGCCAACCCGGTCGATCTGGTCATGACGTTCCGGCCCGACATTCTCCACCAGCAACATCTGGACTTCGCCGCTCGGCACGGCCAGTTCCGGGTGCCGGGCGGTCACAATCTGGATGGTGCGGTAGTTGATGATCTCGATGGCGGCGGCGCCGCCGGCGGCGATGGCGGGCACCGCGTCCCCGGCTTCGGCCAGGTCGCGGAAGTACAGCAACGTGGTCGCGTGCCCCACCGGCGCCGGCTCTGCCCGTAGCGTCGCCCGGGTGATCACGCCCAGCGTCCCCACGCTGCCGATCAGCAGTTGCGTCACCCAGTCCTGCGGTCGTTCAGAACGCAGGAGTCCAAAGAGGTTATAGCCGGAGGCGATCTTGCGGTCCAGGCGGGCCAACAGCCGCTCATGGCTGGCAGGCGAAGCCAGCAGATCCCGCCGAATCGCGCGCAGCCCATCCACCAGAGCCCTGGGGATGGATTCAGGGGCAGCCGTGTCAATGACCGTGCCGGCAGCGGTGACCAGCCGCAGGCTCTCCGTGTAGCGGTCGATGGAGCCATGGCGCAGCTCGTGCGGACCGCTGGCCTTGGTCGCCAGATTGCCCCCGAGCAGGCAAATGCCGCCGCTGGAGGGATCCGCGGGCAGGAAGACGCCGACGGCTCGCAGGGCCCGCTGCAAGTCATCGTGCAGCAACCCGGGCTCGACCGTGGCCCGCACCCCGGCGCTGCCGGAAGTCAGGCTGAGCAGCCGGTTCATCGGCCCCTCTTTGCCGAAGCGCAGCACGATGCCGCGGCCCAGGGCGGCCCCGGCGGTGCCGCTGCCTCCGGCGCGCGGCGTGATCGGCACGCCGGCCTCCAGGGCCAGGGCGAGAACGCGCCCGACCTCCTCTTCATCCCGCGGTGTCACCACCACCCGTGGCGTGACCGCGTACAGGCTCTGGTCGGTGGCGCAACGCTGCCGCGCCTCCCCATCGTCCAGCACCTCGCCCCGAATGCGAGTGCGCAGTTCGCGAACCCAGGCGGCGCCGGACTCCTGATCTATCGCAGTCACGTAGGCGACCTCCTGTGCGGTTCATCGTGGCGCGGGCCAGATTGTCTGACCCGCTCCGTCCAAGCCCCGAGAGGCTCTTGCCGAACCCTCGGCTCACCCGCATCTCGCCTGGAGCCGGCGGTCTCCGCCGTACATGGGGATACCGCGATCCGCCGCGGCAAACCCGAAACAGGCTGGGCAGCGCGGGCTCCAGGGGCAGACGCGGGGGCCTGCGAGAACCTCCCGAATATAGGTTGAGAATAGGGCTGTGCCTGGTTGTTCAGATTGGCCCGGGCGCAAGTCAGCTCCGTAGGGGTTCTTGTTTCGATCGTCTCCGCCTCCGGCGAGCAGAACGGGTCCCTTTACTCTTGGGGGAGACTGCCGGCGGGACGTGTCGCGAATGCCAGCCGCCGCGGAGCGCTGAAAGCGCGGCTATTCCTCAGCCCAGGGCAGCGCCCTGGGAATGGAATCGAAAACGAGATGGAGCCCTGCAGGGGCGGCATACCGACAGCGGGGCAGCGGCGCTCCGGCCGCGTCTGCTGCCTGCTCTTGCCCTCCAAACCCCTAAGCCGCCCCGAGTCTTTGCAGGGCACCGCGGCAAGCGCAGATCGG
>CAIZKT010000549.1:0-3286 GCA_903933565.1 uncultured Victivallales bacterium
CATTCCGGTATGTCCGGCCGCCTGAACCCTGAACCCTGAACCCTGAACCCTGAACCCTGAACCCTGAACCCTGAACCCTAGGACCTGAGGTGTCACCACCTACGGCACTGACATGCGGCCGCCGGCCGTGGGGTCTGGACATCCTTGCCGGGCGAGTGTACGCTGAGGCTTGTTGCGCATGCCCGTGCTTTCAGCGATAGGGAGTTGACGCTCATGAAACGCCGTGCTTTCACCCTCATCGAGCTGCTTGTCGTCATTGCGATCATCGCCATCCTGGCGGCGATGCTCTTGCCAGCGCTGGCGCAAGCGCGGGACAAGGCGCGTGCGTCATCCTGCACGAACAACCTCAAGCAACTGGGGGTGGCCGTGGCCATGTACGTCGATGACAATGCGGACTACTACCCCAAGTGCTACATGAGCACTGTGCTTACCTCCCTGCGCTGGTACTGGACCAGCGCCGCCAACCCGGGCATGCTGTGGAACTACTACAACAACAAAGAGACGCTGTTGTGTCCGAATGAAGGCTGCTACGGCTGCTGCAAGAGCATCATCCAGTCGGGGAACGCTGCCACCAGGATCGGTGCGGTCGCCAATCCGTCGGCGACGATCTGTCTGGCGGACAGCACCTGGAACGGCGGCGACATGTACACGGGCCGCGGCGGTACTAAGGTCTATGGAATACAGTTGTGGACGTGGTCTGCGCCTTGGCTCCCCTGCAACTATGGCGGGACCATCGCCCCGCGACACAACGGCCAGCCGAATATCGTGTTCTGCGACGGCCATGTTGATCATGTGCATCCGCTGCGCTGCGAGTCCCCTGACAACATGTATGACCTGCTCTGAGTCAGAGAGTCGCCGCATGAGCCTATCCACGCCGCAGCCCATGGCCCACGCGCTCTGCCCGCGCGCCGGACGCTTTCCGGCTCTTGCCGCCTTCGCCCTTGCGCTTCTGCTGTTGGCCGGACCGGCCCAGGCCGCGGCAACGTCGGGTCGCGAGCTCAACGCCTTCATGATCCTGAGCAGTCAGAGCCCGAAGGAGATGTGGGCTTTGGCTGACGAGATCGTGCGCCAGGGTGGACGCTGTAGCCATGTGTTTGCCCCCAACGCGATCATCGGCTTCATCCCCGCCACCGCCGCTGCCAGTCTGCGACGGCTGCCGGGGATCGTGAGCCTGCAGCGCGAAGCGGCTGACCTCGATGCCATGCGGCGGTATGGCGGCTCCGCCAGCTTCGCCGCCGCCGCCTGGAATGCCTGGCTGAAGGGCGAGCGTGTGATCGCCCCGGCGTCGGCCAAGGGCGAGGCGGACGAGCTGCTGGGCGAAGCCCTGGACGGCCCGGAGCACTCGGCGAAGGCGACGCCCGGACTCGCGGGTAGAGCCGCGTCCTATGCCCCCAACTACGATCAGACCAGCGAGTTCCTGATTGGCAAGGTGGCGGTGGGCATCATCCTTCCTGAGAGCACGGGCGGGACCGAGAACTGGAGTGCCGACCGGCAGGCGGCGGTGGTGAGCAAGATTCAGCGGGCGACCCAGTGGTGGAGCGAGCTCCCCAATGCCCCCGCGAATCTGTCCTTTGTCTATGACATCCAGGCCGGCGTCCCGACCTCCTATGAACCCATTTCGATGGTTTCAGATAAGTGTCAGCTCTGGATTCCCGAAGTCATGGCGGCCCTGGGATGCACGAATACCCCCGGTGATTTCTTCGACAACACGCGTCAATACAACAACCGCCTCCGCCACGAGTTGCAGACCGATTGGGCGTTCACCGTTTTCGTGGTTGACGCGCTCAACGATAGCGACGGAATGTTTGCCGCCGGGGGCTCCTTCCGGCTTTCCTTCGTCTACCGGTACTACTTCTTCGTTGAGCCCTACGGACGCCCGGATGTCACGACGGCGCATGAGATGGCGCACATCTTTGGCGCCCGGGATGAGTATGTGGGAGCGAGTTCTTCCACGGCGACCGGTGGCTACTTGGAGGTCACGAACAGCAACCACGAACTTGGGAATCCAGCCTCCGAAGTGTGCATTATGCGGGGACCGGCTGCCATGGCCACGGCCTGGACCGAGCGGCGCCTCTGCCGCCCGACGCAGGAGATGGTGGGCTGGCGTGATTCGGACGGAGACGGCAAGGACCTGTATGATCCGGTGGACACTACTCCCCTGGTCGGGCTGGAGACCGATAGCTCGGACCCCAACACCGGCGTCCTCACCGTGACGGGAACGGTGACGGATGTGCCTTGCCCCGCGCCGGTTCGCCCGTTCACCACAATCAACACGATCACCCGTGTTCAGTGGCGCCTCGATGGGGGTGACTGGCAGGCCGTGACGCCCAGCGACGGCGCCTTTGACTCGGATCGCGAGGACTTCCAGTTCTGCACGAAATCGGCGCTGCCAGCCGGGACGCACCTCGTCGAGGTCAGCGCCTGCAACTCCGTGGGGAACGTATCGGCGACGGCGGCAGAGTTCGCGCCCTTGAACCCGGTCTTGCCGGTCGGCCCCTTCCTGGCGGCGGAGGCCACGGTGCCGAGCTCAAACCGCAGCCTCTGGAACCTGACGGGAATCTACACTACGACCGCGAAGAGCAATCCGCTGGTTCTGAACCTGGCGCATGATACCACGGGCAGGCTCACCGGCAGTGCGACGTACACGGTCGGGGCGGTGGTAGTGACCATGCCCGTCAGGGGCAGCGTCAAGGGCGCTTCGGGCAACCTCAGGATAAAGGCCTCGCTGCGGGGCGCCGATCCCACCAAGACCGTGAACGTAGCGCTGACCCTGGCCCTGACCCTGGACGCCGCGAACCCGCATCTCACGGGGCAGGTCACGGGCAGCATCAGGAACGGCGAAGTGACCACGCCGGTGAACGACGCTACGATCCTCGATAGCCTCTCTCCCATGAGCGGCGCCTGGACCCTGCGATTCCAGCTCGCGCAAGCAGGAAGAAAGGTCACCGGCACGGCCCGTCTGACGCTCCCCAACGAGGTGAACTACGCCTACCTCGTCAGCGGCAGGTCCGTGGGTACCAGGGTGGTGCTCAACCTGGTCGGAGACCCCGCCGATCCGGCGGCCAAGAGCCTTAGAATCAAGACCATCCTGACCCCGCTGGAGGGCGGTTGGGCCTGGTTGGAGAGCTTCTCCGGCAAGGGCTATGGGCAGACGGTGACGTGGTGAGCGCGCCGTGGAAATGCGGCAGAAGTCCGCTGGAGATGCGGTGGGCTCCACCGCCGCCTGGTGGAGATGCGGTGGGCTCCACCGCTGCGCCTGAGGCCAGGCGCCTCTCCAGGGGAATGG
>CAIZKT010000550.1:0-7206 GCA_903933565.1 uncultured Victivallales bacterium
CCAGATCTGCCAGACCTAAGCCGCCGCTCAAGACCCCGCCTTGACCAACCTTTCCGGCACGCTACCTTCCCGCTCAGCCCTGAGCTCCGCCAGCGTTGCCCGGGGTACCTGAGTAGTTACGCCGCTTGCACCCACCAGCACCGCTGCCGCGGGCTCGCCATAGGGATAGGACGTACCAGCATCGATGAGGGTGCCGCATAGGGCCGGACCGGAGATCAGCGTCTCGCTGCCGGGAACAACCTTGTTGTCAACGGTGCCGAGTTCCGTGACCTTGAACTGCCAGCCCTTGGGGACCTCGTCGGAGATCGTCACCAGAATGTCGATCGTCTCCCATGGCCGCGACGCAGGCAACTGCCGAGAGGCCCCGAATTGGCGAGCTGACATGGCGGCGCAGACGGGCCTCACGACACTCGCGCCCACCAGCAGTAGCAGGGCTGCCCCCCGGAAAAGGCGCGCGCAAACAGAACCACGGACCCAACGAGAACAATAGACTACCCGCATTGCCATGGACCTCCCAATCTGACCGACTGCAGGCTGCGCGTCGACCCCGACGATTGGCCACGACGATCACCGACTCGACCACTCCCCAAGTACAACCAACGGTCTAATACCTTAGTACTACTACAGATATTCGTCAAGCGCCCTTTCGGGGCTCAAAACGACCACTCGAAAAAGTGTTCCGCCGTGCGCTTCCCTGAGTAGCGCGGGAGGCTTTCCGGCTCTGCCGCCCGGGGAGACCGGGTGGCGTTAGCGTCGCCACTGTGCGCCCACAGCTGTGGCTCACCTTGTGTCGGTCGGCGGTGCCCCCGGCGCTGGCCCACTCAGCGGCGGGCCGCCGAGCCTGCCCATCAGCGCGCTCCTTGGTCCATGACGGGGCAGGCGGCCATGCCGCTGCGCAAGGCGCAAACGTCACGCCGTCGCCGCGGCCGCCAGCGCCGCGATCTTGGCCTTGGCATCCTCGTCAATCCGCTTCAGGCGTTCCTCGGTGTCGGCCGAAACGAAGGCGTGGTGGACCGCGACGTCCACCCGATCCGCGTAAAGGCTCAACTGGCGCTCATTGATCTCCCGACAGCGCGCTTGGATATCCTGCATCAAAGCCACATAGGGGTCTTCCACGTCAGGGTGAAGGATGAGGTTGAGCGGCCCCAAGGACTCGTGGATCTCCCGCCAGAAGCCGTCAATGCTGCTTCTCAGGTCGGCGCGCCGTGCATGCTTGGGCTTGGCGTCAGCCGGGGCGTTGTCGTCGGGCTGGTGCTCGAGGTTCCATTTGACCTTCAGAAAAACCTCGTTCAGCCTCGCGATCTCACGACTGTAGTGGTCCCAGAGGAGCGCCCGCTTCTCAGCCTCCGCCTCCTTCAGGACAAAGTAGTAGTCGGAGGCCTTGCGCAAGTACTGATAGACCCAGGCGAACATGTTCTTCGGGAGTACCTTGGCACCCACGACCGCCGCAGTGCCGCTGGACTTCGAGAAGGCCCAGAAAACGTTCACTAGACGGTTTCGATGTACGTTGAAATCGTCCTGCCGGTCGGCCCCCTTCCCGGCGATCAACAGACCGAAAAGATTGATGAACGCCAGGAGTGCCTTCTGAATGGTGATCTTGGCGTTGTTCGCGGGGTTGGAGAAGATGATGCGACGGAGGTCATCTTCGGAGACATCTTCACTCAGGATCGGCATCCCGCCAGGAAGGATATCCTGATTCAAGCTAGGCCAATCCTCGCGTTCCAGCAAATCCACTTTGTTCAGTGCGAAAATCACGATCTGACCCAAATCTCGGTCGGCCGCCGTGCCCAGCCGTCGCTGGAGCAGTTGACTGATCGTGTTGAGCATGACTAACCCCTGCCGAACAAGCGCCGAAGCATCCAACACAACCACAATGATCGGGGCCTTCTGCACGGCCTGCAGAGAACGCTGGTCGGCACCGCTGAAGCCTGCAGCCGAGAAGTCCTCCCCCGCCGTATCGATGAAGTGCAGGTAGAGTCGCCTGCCTTGGTTCGGCAACTGGCTGACGATGGCGGGAACGGGAATGTACTTGGCGGGTGCCGGGGACGTCGCCCCCGGCGCTGCCGGGCTCACCTCCTGAGTGAACAACAGTTCATAGAGCGTCGGCACTTGGGTCTGTCGTCGCGGCGTTGGGCGGACGTCGTTGCGCGCAAACTCGTCGATATTGGCCGTGGTTACCGTGTCCCGCAGCAGGCGGAAACCAAACTCGCGGAAGGCGAGAGGATCATCGAAACCGCTGAGCGTGGAGGCGCGCATGCACGTCTTTCCGACCCCGGACAAGCCCACATAGGCGACCCCGAAGTCCACTCGCGCGGGGTCCGTCAACTGCCGCACGTCATCGCGTTTGTTGCAGACCAGCATGTTGCTGAACTTCTCCCACGACGGCAGGAACTCCTGTTCTTCGTGGGACCCAGACGCATCCAGTGCATAGTCGAAGGGGCGCGAGTCTGCAAAGGTCTGGAAGAACCTCTCTTCGTAGATCCGCTCGTAGGTACTCTCCCAGTGCTTGATGAGCATCGCTTCGTCGAGGGCCACGACCGGCTCCTGGCGGATCAGCAGCGCCAGCATCACGTGAACAAAGGTCTCGTCGGCCTGGCTCTGGTCTCGGTAGTCTGCATCGAAACGATCCATAACGGCCTGATTGAAGGTGGCCTGCACCCAGGTGTCAAGGTAGTGTCGGAAACGATCCCGGTCGGCGCGTGCCTTAATCTGGATCCGCGCCAACTCAAGCAGTCTCTTGGACTGCGTCTCGTACTCCTGTTTCAGCAACTGCAGGGGTTCGGAAAGCCCGCGCATATGGCTGCTGAGGATGCGCGACATCACGGCGTCACGATCCAAGTAAGACCAGAATGACAGATGAGTGTACTCACCCCCGATCGAGCGATCCAGGAGACTGCAATCTGCTTCCAGGGCCTCCATGTCGATGGTGGATACGTAGCGGGCCACCAGATCCTTGATGGTTAGGAGCACTTTGCTGAAATCGTTGACGAGTTGTTCCTTCTCGTCGGCATTCGCGGTCTCCAGAACGTGCTCGAAATCGAACTCTTCAAAGGGGACTACCTGCACCAAGCGGTAGAGGAACAGCGCATTTCGGTAGACCGTCCGCGAGCGCTCCGGCAGGGTCGTGTTGAACCTCAGCATGAGCTTCGCCAAGGCCGCAAACAGCGCAAGCTTCAGGGTACTGTCGATCCTGGACTGGAATATCCGCAGCGCGATCCCGTACAGCAGATCGCGTTCTGAAGAGTTCGCATCGATAGCGATGGGCAGCAACTGCGAGTCGTACAGGTACTCGTCTGCCCACCGTTTCATCTTGCTGCGGTTCTCGGGAGTGCAGTCCTCTGTCTTGTGCAACAGGCACACGACCAACTGCAGGAACAACTGCAGCTCCAATACGGCCTGTTCCGGGGCCACGCTCTGAGCCACAAAACAGTCGGCCAGTTTGTTGCGGTCAGCTTGCTCGCTAGTGAAGACGAAGTTGATGGCCCTGACCAGCATCTCCGTCTGCGGTACGCCAGGGCTGGCAATCACCCGTGTGATCAGACGCTCGTAAGGATCCCGCAGGTTGACGCGCAAAATATCCTTGGCCGCGTCGACAATGCGGACAAAGAAATCCTGGTTGCTGAACTTGATCTCTTCAAGAGTGGTCTCGATGCTGCGTTCCGGGTCGCCGCTGGCTGGATAGTGCTGCGTCTCGTACCAGTCGCGGGTTTGGCGGTTCGAGGCGGGTTCGAACTCGGCCGACTTCTGGTAAAGGTAGTAGGTTGCCAGATCGCGAAATAGACCGACCTCACGGTCCGGGGACGGCAGAAGCGTCATCTGCTGAGAGCAGTCCTGCCAGAGGCGCTGCAACTCCAGAGCGTCGCTCGCGAGCAGTGACTTCAGGACGTCGGGGATCGCGGCCTGAAGCTCACCTTGGAGTATCCGGATGACCGTACTGCTGAGTTTGCTGACCATTTTTCTACCGTGCCCTTGTCCGGAAGTATGGTCCACCCATGCTCCCGCGACGTCGTGCTGGCAAACCGAGTACAGACCACTGTGGGAAGGTAGGCCTCTGGGTGTGTCAGGCCCGATCACAAGCCCCTGTCACCCCCAAGCCTCTCCACCGTTCCATCGCGCCCCACACCTGGCCGCGGTTTGGGCATAACCCCCGCTGTGCCGCATCGGTGGCGGCCTACTCGCAGGCAAATTCTGCTTCAGCCGTCTGACTCCAGACAAGCGGAACATCGCCTGTATACTCGTCGACCTTCCGCTGGCCACGATAGGCGTACGCACAGGTGATCGTACCCTCTCTTCGCTCAAACTCGATCGCGGGCTGGTCGCTGAAGTCGTGGATATGTGCCGCCAGATTGACGAATGGCTTGGCCCGGCTGGCTTTGACATCCGGAAACCGAATGGTCAGATGTGCCCAACCCTCAGGGAGATTGACCACCTCATACAGCGCGTGCTGAGCCCGTCGGGGCACCGATCTGCGCTCCGTCAGAGCGATGGTCTCCGTTTCCACGTGCAGCCACTCCATATACTGGTGCAAACGCCTCCTGATGTCAGCGAAATGGCTGTAAAGGTGGAACATGATCCCCTCGGGATCGAAGCGTAGGTTCGCCTGGTGCCCTGCGAGTTCGGCCCGCTCTCGGCCGGCGACCGTCACAACATGTGGGTCGCAACTGTTAAGGCGTAACACGACGGAACGCACCAGCTCGAGTGGATCATCCGCATGCATCTCGAACAGTAGGGAAAGTCCGCCCAGTTCGAACGCTACAGGGCTCAGGCGGAGCGCAGGATCGCTGACCACCGTCGAGCGCAGCCGCACTGCCAAGGCACTGCACTCTCGGACCGCTCCCGCCACACGGTTCCCGTTCACCAACTGCGGTGCGTTGATCACTAGGGAGCGCAAGCGGGGGTTGATCTCGGGTAACATGAAATCAAGGTCGACACTGCGGATCACGGCGCCATCATGCACTTGGACACAGGCAAAGGGCACAGAATGCACTCCGTCCATATCCAGAAGGTCTGCCACGGAACTGACCGCCAAGGCTCCCGGCGCAGCTTCCATATAGCCGTCCGGTCGGGCTGATGTCGCCGCCGTGGCGCAAAGATAGGACGGGTTCCCCACCAGTGCGACTTTGATGAAGGAACTCTCGGACACGGTAACCACGCGACCGCTGCGAAAGAAGAAGGCCGTATTCAGGAACTTGGCGTTCACCGCGCCCTTCCGGTCAGCGTCGAGCGCCAGCTCAATCCGCGCGCCGTCTCCAAACCCAGCCACCCCAAAGGCCAGGCCACGAAGCCCGGTCTCCATCTGAACCCGGTCGAGGCTCCGGTTCAGTTGGATGGCCTCGAGAATCTCGCCGTCTTTGAAGTGGATCCGTTCCAACACGTGCGTTATACCCCCCTTCTGTTAGGCTCCGGCTCGGACGTGGTCAAGTCGCGGAGACAAAACCACTCCATCCTTTACTCGGGCCACCGTCCAACAGGGCCGGGGCAATGAGAACCCAATCCACTGTTTACACTAAAGCAGAAAGGCGAAGCGCCTTGTTGTCTGGCTTCTGCGATTTGCTTTACAAACTGCTTCGGCGGCGATCCTCAGTGGTCTGGGTGCGCGTCTCCCAGCGGCGAGCCGCTGCTTGACAACACGACAACATAGGGAAGTCGTTCTTTGGCGGTGCTCTGCTGCACTTTCTCGCCCTCCGCGCTCTCAAGAGGGATCTCGACCAGCGGCAAGGCGTCCAGGCGGTCAAAGGCGAAAGCGGAAATCCAAAATTCACACTCGTTGGTTCTGACCACATCCAATAAGCCTACGGCTCCTTCTTGCACAGCAAGCCAGGGCCCCTGCGGTCGTACTGGCTTGCCAGCGCGGAACAGCCGCAGGAGGATCATGCTCAAGGCGCGATCTGCCAGGACGGTGGCAAGATTGAGCTTCACGTAGTCAGGCATCGCCTCCTGCGCGCCGCCGAGCGGTCGGGTGACTGGCAGCGCACAGAGGATGCTGTGCAGATCCTTCGCCACCGGGTCGTCGGGGACCTCTAGCCGCGGGATCGCCACAGGAGCCGTGTCGCCCGGCGCTGCCGGGGGAACCGCAGCGTACTCGACCTGAAAGGGCACCGTATACAGCGAGAACGTGGCGCCATCAGTTAGCTCTGCGGGAGAGCCTGGCTGCAACGACTTGCTGGCGAGTTTCGTCCCATTTTTCGAGGCGAGGTCCTCCAAGTAGAATCTGCCCTCCTCAAACTTGAGCGTGGCGTGTTCCTTCGAGATGAAGTCGCAGAGAGGGCGTTCCTGCACAATCACGTCACAATTTTTCCCTTTGCCGATAACGGTCCGCTGCTTGCGTATAGGGATCCGGTCGCGACCCGTCGCTTTCGACAAGTCCAGCACATAGCCCAGCAGCGTCACGCCATCTGGCTTCAACCCTGCCGCGGGACGGGGCGGTTCCGCCGCCATCGCCTCACTCATGGCGATAGTGCGAACGCGAAGTTGCCGTAGGTCAAAAGCGACCCAGCGCGCCCCCTGGCTACCGCAGCGCGCGCAACCGGTACCTGACGCAGGCTCGCCACAGAACGGACAACTGGTCGTAGGCACGGTTATCTAACTCTCCCAGCGTCTGGACCCCCCGTCGACCCAGCCCGCACCCCATCGGCAGGACCCAGGAACGAAGCGGGAACTTCTCTCGTTACAAACATTACTGTACAGGATGCCAAGGTTGGAAGTCAAGTCGAATACCAGGCTCTTCGTAATGGGTCACTGGATGGGGGGGCCTGCTGGTTTGGGGCCGGGGTCGCCCTGGGTTCTACCGCGCGGGTCATCGATTCCACCCGTGACGAATTTTATGGAAACGCGCAGAAGCCTCTTGACTTTCCCAAAGAGCATGTATAGCATAGCGTATATATCTGCCTGCTCCAGGCCGGGAGGTCGGTGCCGTGAAAGACCTGGCGGCACAAATCGCTGAACATCTGCCCGCCGCACGTGGCACCGTCGCGGAGGTGCGCAAGCCCTGCACCCGCAAAGGCTGTGCGAAGTGCGCCGCGGGCGAGCGCCACCCTTCCTTTATCTACGTGTACGCCGACGCCGAGGGGCGGCGGCGCTGCCTGCACGTGCCGCGGGATCTGGTGCCGGAGTTGCGTCGACGGCTGGAGAACGGCCGCAGTATCGACCGGCTGCTGTTCGAGGCAGGGGCCCAGTTCGTGCGCAGCCGAGGGGGGCAGCGCTGAG
>CAIZKT010000551.1:0-4792 GCA_903933565.1 uncultured Victivallales bacterium
ACCCTGAACCCTGAACCCTGAACCCCAGGACCTGAGTAGTCACCACCTACGGAGCTGACTTGCACCCCGAGGGGAGCGATCACGCGCACAAGGCAGGTTGGCCGGGTATGGTACCGCCCTGAGCCGCGCCGCGCGCCGAGGCGCCATCGAGGGCAGGTCGAGGACGATGACAGAGCATTCCGCCGCAGTCCCAACACCGCTTCTGGAGATCCGCGATCTTTCCGTGGACTTCGGCCAGGCCCCCCAGGTCACTCACGCGGTTCGGGGCGTCTCCCTGCACGTCCTGCCGGGCGAGACGGTCGGGCTGGTGGGGGAGAGCGGCTCCGGCAAGTCGGTGACCGCGCTTTCCGTGCTGCAGCTTCTGCGCGGGGTAGCGCGCTGCCCTGGCGGCCAGATCTGGCTGCACGGCCGGGCGGCGGCTGAGGAACCCCTGGATCTGCTGGCCGCTCCGCAAGCCGTCCTGCAGCGGGTTCGCGGCGGCCGCATCGCCATGATCTTTCAGGAGCCGATGACCTCGTTGAACCCGCTACACCCGGTTGAGCGACAGATTGGCGAAGCCCTGCGGTTGCACCGTGGGCTGAGCGGCCGGGCGGCTCGGGAGCGGGTGCTGGAACTGCTCGACCGGGTCGGTATCCGCGACGCTGTGGCCCGTCTGCGGGCCTATCCGCACGAGCTTTCGGGGGGACAGCGCCAGCGGGTCATGATCGCCATGGCCCTGGCGAACCAGCCCGAGTTACTGATTGCCGACGAGCCCACCACGGCGCTGGACGTGACCGTGCAGGCCCAGATCCTCGACCTGGTCCGCCGCTTGCAGGCTGAATTCGGGATGGCCATGCTCTGGATCACCCACGACCTGGAGATCATCCGTAGGCTGGCGGCCCGCGTCTATGTCATGGAAAAGGGCGTTGTGGTCGAGGACGGTCCCTGTGCTCAGGTTCTCCAAACCCCCCGGCACCCTTACACCGTGAAGCTCGTCAACGCCACCCCCGACCACGCGGCGCCGACGGTGCCGGCCGAGGCGCCTGAGTTGGTTCGGATTGAGGCACTCAAGGTCCATTTTCCGATCCGTGCCGGACTGCTGCGGCGCGTGGTGGGCCGGGTGCGGGCGGTGGACGGCCTGAGTCTGCGGGTGCGCCAGGGCGAGACCGTGGGCCTGGTGGGCGAGAGCGGCTCGGGCAAGTCCACCGTGGCCTATGCCCTGCTGCGTTTGATCCCGCGAAGCGCGGCCTTCATCGAGGGGCGGCTGCTGTTTGCCGGCACGGAGCTTTCCGGGCTCGGGTTCCGCGCCATGCGGCCGTTGCGGCGCCACATGCAGATCGTCTTTCAGGATCCCTACGGGGCGCTGAGCCCGCGCCTCAGCGTGGGCGACATCGTCGGCGAGGGGCTGCAGGTCCACCACCCCGAGATCGGGGCTGCCGAGCGCGAGGCGCTGGTGGTGGACACCTTGCGCCAGGTTGAGCTGGACCCGGAGACCCGCCATCGCTATCCGCACGAGTTTTCGGGCGGCCAGCGGCAGCGCCTCGCCCTGGCCCGGGCCCTCGTGCTCAAACCGCGCTTTCTGGTGCTGGACGAACCGACCTCGGCGCTGGACATGACGGTGCAGAAGGAGGTCCTGCGGCTTCTGGCGGACTTGCAGCGCCGCGAGGGTCTGGCCTACCTCCTCATCAGCCACGACCTGAAGGTGATCCACGCCCTCTGCAACTATGTGCTGGTGATGCAGAATGGCCGCGTGGTGGAGGAAGGGCCTGCCGAGCAGATTCTCGGCCAGCCGCAGGAGCCCTACACGCAGGCTCTGATGGCGGCCGCATTCGAGTTGAAGGCCTTGGCAGACGGCGCGGTCGCAAGGTAACCCAAGAGGAAGGCCCCTGTGGTGATCGGATTCCGCCCCAAGAACTGGTCTCCGCTGACCCGGCGCCGCCTGGCGAGTTTCCGCAGGAATGGGCGGGGCTTCTGGTCGCTGTGGGTGTTCCTCGGGCTCTTGTTGGTCGCCCTGCCGGCGGAGTTCGTTGCCAACGACAAGCCGCTGCTTATCATTTTCAAAGGGCACTGGTATGTGCCTGCCCTGCGGGCTTATCCGGAGACCGCTTTTGGCGGCGACTTCGAGACCGAGGCCGACTACCGCGATCCGCTGTTGCTGGACGACCTTATCAAGGCCGGCGGGGGCTGGGTGGTCTGGCCGCCGGTACGCTGGAGCTACCGCACCGTCGACCGGGAGAGCTCCGAGCCGTCGCCGGCCCGACCCAGTTCGCGGCACTGGCTGGGGACGGATGATCAGGGTCGCGATGTCTTGGCGCGGGCCCTCTACGGCTTTCGGCTCTCGGTGCTCTTCGGCTTCACTCTGACTGGCATCAGCACCGTGGTGGGAGTGCTGATGGGGTTGTGGCAGGGGTTCGCGGGAGGCTGGGTTGACCTTGTGGTCCAGCGCTTCATGGAACTATGGGGCTCCATGCCCTCGCTGTATCTGCTCATCATCATGGCCTCCTTCGTCGTGCCGAGCTTCTGGACGCTGTTGACGTTGCTGCTGCTGTTCAACTGGATGGGGCTGGTGTCTGTGGTTCGAGCGGAGACCCTGCGCACCCGCAACCTCGAGTACGTCCGGGCGGCCCGGGCTCTGGGCTTGTCGGGGGTGCGCATCGCCCTGCGCCATGTGCTCCCCAACGCCATGGTCACGACGCTGACCTTCATGCCCTTCAACCTCGCGGCCTCGCTGACGACCCTGACCTCACTGGACTTTCTGGGACTGGGCCTGCCCCCCGGTTCGCCGTCCCTGGGCGAGATGCTGCAGCAGGGCAAGGCCAACCTGCACGCACCCTGGCTGGGCCTGACTGCGTTCCTCGTTCTGGCGGTGACCTTCACCCTGGTGGTGTTTATTGGCGAAGGGGTGCGCGACGTTTTTGACCCCCGGCGGGCACTGGGCAACCAAGAGACCAGGCGGTAGAACCATGTGGGCCTACGCACTGCGACGTCTGCTGTTGATCGTGCCGACACTCTTCGGCATCCTGCTGATCAACTTCGTGGTGATCCAGTTTGCGCCGGGGGGCCCGGTCGAGCAGATCCTCGCCCAGATCAAGGGTACGGCCGTGGACCCGGCCGGCCGCATGACCGGCAACGTCGGCAGTGAGGCCAGTTCCGGCACCCGCGCCCCGCGCTCCGCCGGCCAGCTCTCCGGCGAGGCTACCAGCAAGTACCGCGGCGCCCGCGGCCTCGATCCGGCCCTGATCAAGGACCTCGAGAAGCAGTTCGGCTTCGACCAGCCGCTTCATGTGCGCTTCGGGAAGATGCTCTGGGACTACCTGCGCTTCGACTTTGGCAACAGCTTCTTCCGCGACCGTAATGTGCTCCAGTTGGTGCGCGAGAAGCTGCCGGTGTCGATTTCGCTGGGGCTGTGGTCGGCGCTGCTGGTGTATCTGATCTCGATCCCGCTGGGCGTGGCCAAGGCGGTGCGGGACGGCAGCCGCTTCGACCTCTGGACCAGCACCGTGGTGATTATCGCCAACGCGATCCCGGGGTTTCTCTTTGCCATCCTGCTGATCGTGGTCTTTGCCGGAGGCCGCTACTTCTCCTGGTTCCCGCTGCGGGGCCTGGTCTCGGAGAACTGGCACAGCCTCGGCCTCTGCGCCCGGGTCACCGACTACCTCTGGCATATGATTCTGCCGGTGACCGCCATCACCCTCGGCGGCTTCGCCACGCTGACCATGTGGACCAAAAACTCGTTCCTCGACCAGATCCACCAGCAGTACGTGCTGACCGCCTATGCCAAGGGTCTCAGCGACCGACAGGTCCTCTACGGGCACGTCTTCCGCAATGCCATGCTCATCATCATCGCCGGTTTCCCCGCCGAACTGGTGCGCATGCTGTTCACCGGCTCGCTGCTGGTGGAGGTCATCTTCAGCCTGGACGGCCTGGGCCTGCTCGGCTTCGAGGCGGCCATGAAGCGCGATTACCCCATCATGTTCGCCTCGCTCTACATCTCGACCCTGATGGGGTTGCTCCTCACCTTGATCAGCGACCTGTGCTACACGGCGGTCGACCCGCGCATCGACTTCGAGGCTCGCTGAGGCAGGAAGGCGCCACCGGTCGGCGACGCCAGGCTCCAGGTAGACCTTCAACACCGCGATCTGCCGCGGCAGGTCGTCCAGGAAGAGGGCCAGGATCTCGCCTGCGGTGGCCTCGTCACCCAGCACTCGATTCACCCAAGCCGCCTGAGCGGGTGCGGGGAGCAGCCAGCGCTCCAGGGCTTCGGCCAGTGCCTGCCGCGAACCCGGGTTTGGCTACATGGTCATTCCGGCCCGCCGCGAGGAAGCCAGCCCTCACCAAATCAGGGACGACGGGTGAACAGGCCCCTCGCAACTGGCGTGATTGGATTGGGGGGCACTGGGCCAGGCTCTATACGCCGGTGCCGTTCCCACAGAGGATAATACGCCGGTGCCGTTCCCACAGAAGATAATGGTTATTACGCCGGTGCCGTTCCCACAGAAGATAATGGTTATCAGCATATTGCGTTATACACTAGAACAAGAATAGCACCTTGGCGTCTGTTTACGATGCCGGAAATAAAGCCTAACGAACATACGCCCCCCCCACGTTTCCTGCTGCTCCTCCTTGGGTGCCTGCGGCAGCGGCACAAAGTATGAGATCGGAAGACCAGACCACCTTTGCCAATCCCAAGCTGGCCAGCTGCCTGGGGTATTCGGTGGAAGCCATGATGGGAACTTCCATCTATACCTACATGGACCAGGCTACAGCCGTTTGGTGCCGGGGCTTGATCGAAAAAAGCCAGGCCACCCCGGTG
>CAIZKT010000552.1:0-2751 GCA_903933565.1 uncultured Victivallales bacterium
CAACGAGCGTCCGGCGACGGGGCATGGGCTGCCCCGAGCGGGGGCGGCACGCCGGGCGACGCGGAACTCGGGCTCGTTGCCGGAAGATGGGCCGGTTGCACCGTCCGTGCGGGACAGGAGGGCATTTTTTCGGGAAAAAACATCGATTTTTTCTCAACAACCCGCTTGTGGGCTGCGTACATCGGATTAGTCTCGAAGGGTCCTTCCTAGGAGAGAACCCATGTCCGCGTCCGGTGCCCGCTCGCCCCGTTCGAACTTTCTCCGCCGCCTGCAGTCGCTCGCCTGCGCCGGCCTCGTGCTCGCGCCCCAGGCCCCCGCAATGCGGTTCGCCACCGCCGAGTGCGGCTGCGGTGCCGCCCCTGCGCCAGCCGCCGTCGCGGTGCCCACGCAGACCTATCGCCTCGACTACCAGACCGTCTACGACGAGCGTCAGGTGACCGCCGAGCGCGTCAGTTACGAGACCGTCTACGACACGAAGACCTACACCGTGCAAAAGCCGGTCTGGGAGACGCAGACGCAGGAACGCCGCTACACCGTCCAGAAGCCGGTCTGGGAGACGCAGACCCGTGAGGAACGCACCACGGTGATGAAGCCGGTCTACGAGACCGTGATCGAAGACCGCAGCTACGACGTCACCCGCGACGTGGTCGAGACGGCCACTCGCGACGAGCAGTACACCGTGATGAAGCCGGTCTACGAGACCGTGATGCAGCAGCAGGTTCAGGTCGTCCGCAAGCCGGTCTACGAGACGAGCGAGCGGGAGCAGGCCTACACCGTCACCGAGCCGGTCACGCAGATGCGGACGGCCTACTCGGTCGGCAGCCAGCCGGTCGACACCGTCACGCCCGTGGTCACGCCGGGCGCCACCGGCCTCGGCTACGCACCGGGCGGCTGGGTCATCGATCCCGCCACCGGCCTCGCCGTCTGGCAGCGGGGCGGATACCAGTGGGTGATGACGCCGGGCACGGTGGTCAACCAGGTCAACCGCGTCTATCAGCCGACCTACACCCCGGTGCAGGTGCCCGAAACGACCTACGTGAATCGCGTCGTCACCCAGAAGGTGCCGGTGCAGACGGTCCGCTACGTGGACGAGCAGGTGGTCACGCAGGTGCCAGTGCAGTCGATGAAGATGGTGGCCGAGACCGCGGTCCGGCAGGTGCCGGTGCAGACGGTTCGCAAGGTCGTGGAGCGGGTGGACAACAAGGTGCCGGTGCAGGTCTGCAAGATGGTGCCAGAGGAGCAGGTCCGCCAGGTGGCGTTCCAGGTCTGCAAGATGGTGACCGAGGAGAAGGTCGAACCGGTGCAGGTTCAGGTGATGAAATACGTCACCGAGCAGCGGTCGATGCAGGTGCCGCGGGTCGTCGAAAAGAAGACGCCCTACACCTACACGGTGCGCATGCCGCGGACGGTGGTCACGAAGGTGCCGCTCGATCCGTGCGGTAATCCGCTGCCTGCTGCCGCCCCTGCGGCCTATCCGGCTGCGGCGCCCGCCGTGCTTGCCCCCGCCCTGCCGGCGGCCGCCACCTACGAGACGGTGCCCGCGCCGGCCGCCTCGTCGGCTCGTCCTGAGACTCCCCCGACTGCTGCTCCGCTCAAGACGTTCAGCGACAGGCCGGCTGCAGCGGCCGCTCCCGTCGCCGAGGGTTGGACGGCGTCGCCTCTGCAGCACGTCGATCCGGCGAAGACGGCAGCCGAGACGCGAACGGTCGAGAAGCCGGTGACGCCGGCTGCCCCGACCGCCGAGGCGATCCCTTCGCCGGCCGCCAGCGTGCCCTCCGTGACGGTGCCGGCCGAGTCCACCCCAACGGTTGCACCGGCCGGCCCTGCGGTTGAACCGGCCCCGCCGGCGCACGATCTTCGTGACGTTCCCGCCGCGAAGACCTCGGGTGCCGGTTTTCTGAAGCCGATCCTCACGCCCGACCACACGACCTGATCGGTCGTGGCCTCGATCTCAGCACTATCGGGCACGGCCCGGTAATCCTGTTCGACACAGGAGATGCAGGACGTGTCGACCCGCGTCTGGCATGGCTTGGGGCTTCCCGTGCCATCTCGTTTGACGTTCGCTACGTCAGGAAGCCCAATCGCGTGAGCGATGGGGGCTTAATACGGCATCACACGTGATGCTCGCGAGTGTATCAGTCTCGGGGCTGCCCATGCCCGTCGCCGGACACTCGCTGCGTCAGGAAGCCCAATCGCGTAAGCGATGGGGGCAACAGAACCGCATCGGATGGTCGGGGAGCGTGCCATGCCACACGCCTCAAGATCAAGTGTGAGCCGTATCAGCCCGCGTCGAGCCAGTCGAGGTTCACCACGCGGTATGGCTCGCATGCCTTCGCGATGGCTGACAGCGTCTGCAAGACGTTCTTATCGCCTTGATCAAAGGCGGCCGTCGCGGCCTTGATCTCTGCCATGGCGAGCATCGCTTGGACGGCCCGTCGCTGGTTGATGTTGTTCGCGTCCATCACAACCTCCATGTTGAAGGACTGGACTATCACCCTTACCCCGCGCCCGAAACGCTAGCTGTGTGGCAACGTTCGCGTCTATCACGACATGCGCACGCCAGGCCCTTTTGTCGATGTTCACAAACCGCTTTACGAATTCCAAAAAAAAAAACGGTCTTCGAAATGCGTCTCACCGCTCCCCGGTCATGAGATCATGCTTACCATGGCTCAGTGTCCGAGATCGCGGAGGTATCTCGCATCCACCCGTTCCCGCACTACACATGGCTCGCCTACGCGATCTCGATCCAAC
>CAIZKT010000553.1:0-7093 GCA_903933565.1 uncultured Victivallales bacterium
AGGAGACTTGCAGCAACCTCGTATGACCCAAAGCGCTTCCCATTCCGCCCCTCGTCCGCCGCGGCGGACGAAGGGCGTTGGAGGGCGCCGCTGCGTCGGCGCCGCGGCGGCCACGCAGGGCCGCCCTCCAGGCGATCCGCCGTGTACCGGCCGGATCGGAATGGGAACCGCGTCGGCAAGTCTCATTCCGGTGTATCCGGCCTCCAAGCCGGGGTCTCGCCTGAACCCTGGACCCCGAAAGCTGCATCCGCAAAGCTCTCAGGCGTACGATCCCAGGCGCTTGCCCAGTTCCACGATACCACGAAAGTCCTGCAGGCTGACGCTGGAGGGTACGGAGTGGTCTGAGCTGAGGATGTAGCCGCCGTTCTGCTTGAGCACGGGCACCAGGCGTTCCATTTCGGCGCGGATCAGGTCGGGTTTGTCCCAGAGCATGGCGTTGAGGCCGCCGTGCAGGCTAAGGCGGTCGCCGTACTGCCGTTTGAGGGCCAGCGGATCCATGCCGGCCTTGACCTCGAGTGGGTTAAGTGCGTCCAAACCGGCCTCCACCAGCAGGGGTACGAAGGGGGTGATGTTGCCGCAGGAGTGCAACTGGGCCCAGATGCCCTTGGCGTGGGCCCAATCGATGGCCTGTTTCTGGAAAGGCAGGACCAGATCGCGGTACATGGGAGTGGAGAAGAAGGTGTGGCCTTTGTAGCCCATGTCGTCCGGCCAGCGCACCTCGTCAAAGGTGTAGCCTTCAGCCCAGATCAGGTCCAGGAGCTTCATGCTGACCTCGAGTTCGTGGCCGATGATATCGCGGACCCATTCCGGGTCTTCCGCCATGGCGATGAGCATGGTCTCCGTGCCGATGATCCATGAATGAGTCACATCGAAACCGAACCACAGGCCTGCTTGAATCCAATAACCCTTCTCACGCCAGTTGCGGTAGTTGGCCTTGAGGTGGTCCCAGTTGATGCGGTCGCGGCTGGGCTGCATGCGGGCTTTGGCAGCCTGCCACGTGGTACGGTCGACGACGGTGAAGCCGAGATACTGCGGCGTGCTGGCGGCATGCTTCCAGTTCTTCATAGTCACCCCCCAAGGGGTGCTGGCGATGCGGTATTCCGCCGTTTCTTCGACCACCGCCACAGGGTAGCGCGGCGAGGAGTCGGCCCCGATGCTGACGATGTGGTCGAGGCCGAAAAAGTCGACGTAGCTGACCGTCGTGGGCATGCCTTCGCGCTGCCAGCGTTCGATCGTGGCCGGCCAGGGCCCATCCATGATGGGTACACGGTCGGCTTCGCGGTGCTGGAAGATACGCTGGTAGCGTTCGTGGCTGGTCATCTCGGCCATGATAAGAGCTCCTGCTGTTGCGGCGGCAACTGCGCCGAAGATACCGGCGCAAGGCATGTTGCACTATAGCATTCAGCCGCGGGGGTAACCCGGCAGGGGCACGCCGCGCGGGCCTGGTCTGAGGCGATCACGGGACGGACGGGAGCAGTTCGGGATGGACTTCGGTCTTATCGCTGCGACTCTTGAGCCACAGGTAGTTGGCAAACTGCAACAGGGCGAAGGCGATGGCCTGGTACATGGCCACGGCCACTTGCAGCAGTGGCGTGTCCAAGGGCAGGCTCCAAAGCAGGTAAACCACCCCAAGCGCGATAAACCACGACAGGGTCATGCCACAGCGGACCAGCGGTGAGCGATAGCGTCCGGCGATCCTGAAGTCGCCGATCAACCAGAACAGGGTTGCCAAGGTCAGCGCCACCCAGGGGGCGGCGAGGGGTTCAAGCATCGTCGGCAGCTCGCCCGACAGAGCCAGGGTGCCGGCCCGGTGGCAGAGAGACACTAAGACTCCATTCAGCGGCGACAGGATCCAGAGCATCATCAGGCCGCTGACGAACACCGGCGGCTGTCGCCCTGGGACGGGATCATCCTCGCTGAGGGCACGCGGATTGCGCAGCAGACGCGCAAACAGCGCGATGATGACCAACTGCACCGCGATGGGTACGGCGTGAGAGCGCAGGGTCGACACGACAGGTTCCTCGTTGAACCAGAGGACCACCACGTCGATGGTCGCCAGGCAGAACGACAGGCACCACAGGAAGAACACCGCGGACAAGCTAGCCCGCAGCAGCGGTCGGCGCTGCTCCGTGATCATGCGGCTGCGCCGAGCCGGGAAGGCCAACGCTTCACGCCGGATCTGTCTCGGCAGCAGTCGCGGCGGCACGGACAGGACCTCGTTCCAGCGCCGCATGGCCCGGCGGACGTCTTTGGCGCGCTCGGCGTCGAGAGCCGCCCGGTAGCGATCCTGGATTTCCTGCGAGACGCTGGACGAGATGAAGCGTTCAACCCCGGCCAGGCTGTCATCCTCGCAGGCGCGCACCATCTCGAGCAGATCGGCCACCGGCGCCCAAGCCTCCTGCTCGAGCCATTGCGCCAGCCCTTCGCGGAGGATTTTCTCCAAGCGTTCCGCGAGGGCGACCAACCTGCCGTCCGCCTGCGTGTCCGCCTCGTCCGGCGCCAGCACCATGATCTTGGGCGACATGCGACAGCGCGCCAAATTGCGCTGGGCCTGGACCGCGTCGCGGAGGTCCGGCTGGGCCGAATCGATGACCGCCTGGGCCTCCAGGGCGGCATGATCCCTGAGCGCCAGAGAGGCATCGCACTGCTGTTTGAGTTCCTGAAACCGGGCGCCGAGGCTGCCGCCCTGCCAGACCACGCTCTGGGTCAGGAAGCGCTGGCAGGTGGCCGGGCAGTTAGACTTGAGGGCCGACCCCGCCTGAAACACGGTTTGGGCCATGTCGTTCTTGAGGGCGTCGACCTGGTCCTTGAGCCACTGGTATTGCTCTACGCCCGCCACGGAGACCAGGGCGCCTGCCGCCTGCTCCAGCAGATCGAGGCGGAGGCCCTCGCGCGCCTCCTGGACCTTGATTTCAGACAGGGTGCTCAAGTGGGAGACGACGTCATTGAACTGGCCGCGAACCAGCTCGGGAAGCACGGACTGATCGAGGGCTCGGAACTCGCCGACCAGCCGGCCGACGCTGTTCATATCACCTTTGGAGAGCACTTCGTCCATGCGCGACAGCAGGCTCTCCGCCTGACGCACGATGCCCTGACGCTGTTCGGCCAGGTTGCCGCCGCAATGGGAGCAGAACTGCGCATTCAGCACAACTTCCTCGCCGCACAGAGGGCAGGGGAAGCGCCCGTAGGCGCCGCAGCCGACGCAGTAGCGCGCGGTTTCGACATTCGAGCGGGCGCAGGCGGGGCACGGCCAACGCGAGGGCTTGGAAGTGCCCTTGACCTGAGGCGTCTCGCCGGCCAGTTCGGGCGATGTCCGCAGGAGCACCTGCACGCGCAGGGCCTGAATCAGCTCCGCGGCAGATTGGAAGCGGTCCTCGGGGGCTTTGCTGAGCAGGCGGGTGACGATATCGGCGACGCCCGGCGGGAGCTCGGGAGCAAAGCGGCGCGGGTCGGGCGGCGGCGCGTACAGATGCCGACCCGCGATCTCGGAGAGCTCGGTGCCCTCAAAGGGCAGGTGGCCGGTAAGCATCTCAAACAGGGTGATGCCGAGGCTGTAGAGGTCGCTACGGTGGTCGAGGGTCTTGCCCAGGATCACCTCGGGGCAGACGTAGTAAGGACTGCCGCCGAAGGTGTCGTCGTCCTCTCCCTGCACGGGGCTGGTGCCGCCGATCTCAGCCAGCCCCAGGTCGGCGATCTTCACGCCGCCCTCGTCCGGCAGCAGGATATTTCCCGGCTTGACGTCGCAATGCACGATGCTGCGCTTCTTCCAGGCGGCGTCCAGTCCGGCCGCCACCTGAACCGCGATGTCCGCGGCCTGTTCCAGAGGCAGCCGGCCCTGGGCAGTCAGCACGTCCTGGACGGACTTGCCGCGGATGTACTCCATAGCGAGGTAGTGGAGGCCATCCTCCTCGCCCACGGCGAACACCCCGATCAGGTTGGGGTGATTCACGGACGCCGCGATGCGGGCCTCTTTCAGGAAGCGGTTGAGTTGGCTCGGCGAGGCCGACAGGCTGGCGTGCAGAATCTTGAGTGCGGCCGGGCGTAGCAGGGAGAGCTGGTCGGCGCGATAGACCGTACCCATCCCGCCAGCCGCGATGCGCTCGCGCACGACGAAGTCGCCGATCACGGCGCCGGGCTCACAGCGCCCGGCGGGCACCGCGACACTGTGCAGGCAATCGGGGCACTGCGCGCTCCCGCCGCAATCGCTGTCGGCGCAGCTCACCAAGCACGAGCACTGTGGGCAGAGGAATCTCATGTCCGAGGCCTTCGTGTCCACCATTCCGACTCTAGCAGCGGTCACCGTCAGGAGAGGCTCGGTCGGCCGCCCGTCGTCTCGACCGACCGTTGCCCTCGCGGTGGCAGCGCAGCATCTGTCAGCAGAATTAGCCTATGCCGACAGCCCGTCGCTTCAACCCACGCTCTACGCCCGCACCATAAACATAAGCAGGAATCCTGCCAACGACCCCCGGCCTGTGCCTGCGGCTTGCCCTCGTGGGGGCGCTCGTCGTCGGCTTCTCAGCAGTGCGAATCAGTCTGAGATTTCACCGTGCCGCAGCTTGCGTCGCCGACCGTCAAGCGACACACTATATCACATTACTCCGTTTTCCCGGTACACTCCCAGATGCCAAGCCCACGATATGCAGGTGCGGTGGCGGCGTTGGCGCGCGGCGTCCTGGCTCGGGCGTTGCAGGCCCATGCCTGGCCGGGCGGCGTCCTGGCGCTGGCCAGCTCGACCTCCGACGACATTCTCATCCCGCATGGGTTGCAGCGTTACGACGGTCCGCGTCCGGTCCGCGCCTCGGACTATGTCGACCTGGCCTCCCTGACCAAGGTCGTCGCTACCACGACGGCCACCATGCTGGCGATGGAGCGTGGCCTGCTTGGGCTCGATGATCCGGTGGCGCGTTTTCTGCCCGCGTTCATCGACCTCGCCCGCGCTCCCAGCCCCCCGCGACGAGCGGTCACGATTCGACACCTCCTCACCCACAGCGCCGGGTTCCCGGCTCATCTGGCCTTTCACCAGAGGCTGGACCTGCCGCCCGCCGCCCGACCTCAAGCCGTGCTCCAGACGGCCCTGACCGCGCCTCCTGGCCACGCCACGGTGTACTCCGACATCGGCATGATGGTGTTGGGTTTCGTTCTCGATGAGGCGTTTGGCCGCCCTTGGCCTGGCGTGCTGCACGAGGCCGTCTTCGCACCGCTGGGGATGCGCCAGACGCGGTTTTGCCTACCACCTTGGCGGCGCGACCGGGCCCTGCCCACGGAATGCAGCGCTCCCGGCGGCGAGGCCTGGCAGGGCGTGGTCCATGACGAGAACGCGCGTTGGCTGGGTGGGGTGGCCGGACACGCGGGGCTGTTTGCGACGGCGGCGGACCTGTGCCGCTTGGCGCGCCTGCTGCTCCGTCGCGGCGAGGGGCCCGACGGGCGGCTCTTGCAGGCCGAGACGATCGCCCAGTTCACCCGGCCGGCCGGCCGGGTGCCCGGGAGTTCGCGCTGTCTGGGCTGGGACAGCCCGTCCGAGAACTCCTCGGGCGGCGCTCACCTCAGCGCCTCGAGCTTCGGCCACACCGGCTTTACCGGGACGTCCCTGTGGATCGACCCGGAAGCCGATCTCGCCGTCATCCTCCTGACCAACGCCGTCCACCCCCGCCGCGAGTGTCGCCTCGAACACGGCTTCTTCGAGTGGCGCCGCCGCGTCCACTCCGCCGCCTACGAAGCCCTGGGTCTGGTCTGACCCCAAGGACGGCATGGGGAAGGGCATCCGAGTTGCCCAGGGGAGTCCCGCCCGGGCCGCCCGCCGCCCGGGTTCGGTCAGCCGATCGATAGGTGGTTCCGTATTCTGTCAATACAAAGCTAAAAGTCGAGGGTTGACCCCTGAGGGTCTCTGTCGGCATCCGGTGGCGTCGAGGCATGAGCGGAACGTCGAATGAGGAACAAACCATGATCGACGGCATCTTGCACGACCTATCTCCGGCGGCCTTGAGCCATGCCGTGAGGCTCAACCTGTACGCTTTTTTCCGCCACTTGGGGCGCTTGGACGGCATGGAGGTCGTCGCCGATTCGGCGCTGATGCGCTGGCGCGCGCCCATGCCGTCTTGGGCGTGGTTCAATGGCGTCCTCTGCACCCGGCCGACAGCGGCCGGGGATGAGCAAGCCATCCGTGATGCGGTCGCCTATTTCCGTAACCACGCGGTGCCGGCTTTCACCTGGTGGCTGATGCCGGATCTGGTGCGGGCCGACTGGGAAAGGCAGCTTTTGCCCTACGGATTTCGCCTGAACGACGATGCCCCGGGTATGGCGGTCGACCTCCAAAACCTGGATCGGGAACAATCCGGCCCGCCTCGTTTCACCGTCGAATCGGTGTCGGACCACGATACCCTGAAAGTCTGGACCCGTACGTTCGTCGCCGGCTTTCAACAACCGCCGGAATCGGAGGCCGGCATCTTCAACATGATGTCGGGTCTGGGACTGGCGTGGCCGGTCCGCAACTACCTCGGATACCTGGATGGCAAGCCGGTCGCAACCTCCCACGTATGCCTGGGCGCGGGGGTGGCCGGGATTCACTTTGTCTCGACCCTGCCGGAAGCCCGGCGGCTGGGCATCGGCGCGGCCATGACGCTCACGCCGTTACGCGAAGCCGAACGGCTGGGCTACCGTATCGCCACCCTGGCCTCAACCGCGATGGCCTTCAAGGTCTATGAGCGACTGGGCTTTCGGCAGGTTTGCCGGATGGAGCATTTCTGCTTGACTCAGGGGTCAACCCTCGACTTTTGAGGCTACTTTGTCATTTTCTACCCGGCCTGCATCAACCTCCGGCCAGGGCTTGGCGCACCCAGGTCAGCTCGGCCGCGATGTTCTCCGCCACCGGCATGCTGCGCAGTTCGGGGGGCAGCACGGCGAAGGTATAGGTTTCCACCTCGAGGTGCGGCGCGTGGCCGGTTGCCACTTGCCGCCAGATGCGGTCGTCGAGGTCATCGCGGGTGGAGCGGAATCCCGGTCCGCTGGCGACGCACAAGGGAATATGGAAGTGGGTGCGGAGTTCGCCAGGGTCTGCGAGGGCCGCGGCCGCGTCGATGGCCTCGGGCAGATCGGG
>CAIZKT010000554.1:0-3807 GCA_903933565.1 uncultured Victivallales bacterium
AGGGCCGCCCTCCAGGCGGTCCGGCGCGTCCCGGCCGGATCGGAATGGGAACCGCGTCAACAAGTCTCATTCCGCTATCTCGATCGGGTTGGCAATACTTAGGCGACGCGGTACGCTACCGGGTCTGCCCCATCGCCTGTGGGCCCGGCGAAATACCAAGATGAATGGGTGACGAACTTGCGCAGCGCGGGGAACGGGTGGTTTGCCGGCGCCGTTATGGCACTGTTGGTGGCAGGCGGCCTGACGACCTGGTTGCTGGTCAGGCATGCTGACCGCGACCTGCGGGTGCAGCATTTACGGCAGGCGGCGGGCGTGGCACAAGCGCTGAGTCTGGCGCAGGTCCAGACCCTCGACGGTAACGCCAGCGACCTGACCAAGCCCGAATACCAGCGGCTGACCGAGCAGATTCAGGCCGCCTGCGCCGCCAGCCCAGACTGGCGCTGGATCTACCTGATGGGCCGTACCACGGCTGGCGCGGTGTTCTTCTACGCCGACAGCGAGCCGAGCAATTCCAAGGATCACGCCCTGCCGGGACAGGTTTACGGTGAAGCCCCCGCGGCGTTTCACCGCCTCTTTGACGACGCTATACCGACCACGGACGGCCCCTACGCAGACCGCTGGGGCAGATGGATCTCGGCGCTCATTCCCCTGACCGACCCGCACACCGGTGCCGTGATCGCCGTGCTGGGCGTTGATCTAGACGCCAGCGCCTGGAAATGGGACGTGGCGGCGCGGGCGGCCGCACCCGTGGTATTGCTGCTGGTGCTGCTGATCGGCACGGTTTTCGTCCTTGCCGCCGTCTGCTACCCGCACACCTCGTTCGCGCCGGTCTTGTGGCGGCTGCTGCTGCCCTTGGCCGCTCTGCTGGTTGCCATGCTGCTCAGCGCGGGGGCGCTGCTATGGCATCAGTATCGACAGGCTCTGAGCTCGAAGATGGTCGTCGAGATCGCCGAGTCCAGCGACATTTTGTACCGGGCCTTGGAGCAGGAGAGCGCCGACCTGGCGGCGGCCGCGGAGCCCATCGTGGCTGACCCCGAGGTGCAGGAGGCCCTGCGCGTCGGCGACAGCGAGCGCCTCCTGGCCGCCTCGCAGCCAGCCTTCGCGACCCTGCTGCAGCGGGGCCTGATAACCCATTTCACCTTCCTCGACCCGAACCGCGTCTGCCTCCTGCGCCTGCACCAGCCGGAGCGCCGTGGTGACTTGGTCGAATCGTTCACGGTCGGCGCCGCCGAACGCAGCGGCGCCGCTACCAGCGGCCTGGAGATCGAAGCGCAGGAGGCCCTCGTTTTCCAGGCCGTCAGACCGGTCTTCGTCGGCGCGGTGAGGGTCGGTTACCTCATGCTGGGCAAGGAGATCGGCGGCATGATGCGCACTCTGCACCCCCATGTCGGCGTACAGTGGGCTGCGGTGCTGAACAAGAAGTACCTCAACCAGCAGGAATGGGAAGCTGACCTGCGGCGCCGTGGGCTGACAGGCGACTGGGAGCGCCTGCCCCACGGCGTGGTGGTTTTCGCCTCCCAGGGTCGCCTGCCCGACGCCATCGCCTCCTGGGCCGACGCCATCGTGGACGCCCCTTCCCACGGCCTGAGGAGTCGGCAGTTCCGCGTCGGAGAGAAGTACTGGTGGGCCGGCGCCACCACCCTGACGGACAT
The DNA here is from genome assembly GCA_903933565.1 of uncultured Victivallales bacterium. Taxonomy (GTDB): domain Bacteria; phylum Verrucomicrobiota; class Lentisphaeria; order Oligosphaerales; family JAFGRS01; genus CAILUI01. The sequence continues at coordinate 1,653 of CAIZKT010000554.1, forward strand.
CTCGGGCGCGGCGGTGGGCAGCCTGCTGGTCCAGCGCGACATCTCGGCCGAAAGAATGGCCTTTAGGAACCTGTTGGCCCGCGCTGGAATGATCGGCGGGGGCTTGCTGGCGCTGCTGCTGTTTTTCGCCTTTGTCCTCCTGCGGCGCACGGACGCGGCCCTTGCTACTGGCATTCTGGAACTGCGCGAGAACAAGCTCCGCCTCGAGCAGTTGGCCGAGCAGAGTCGCACCGTCGTCTGGGAAGTGAATGCTCAAGGGCTCTACACTTTTGCCAGCCCTGTCGCCGAGGCCGTCTGGGGCTACCGCCCGGAAGAGCTGACGGGTCGGCTGCACTTCTACGATCTGCACCCCGAAGCCGGGCGCGAAGAGTTCAAGCAGGCCGCCTTTGCGGTCTTCGCGCGCCACGGGTCATTCGCGAACCTGGAGAACACAGTCCAGAGCAAAGACGGGCGTGTCGTCTGGGTCAGCACCAACGGCATCCCCATCCTGAACCCGGATGGCAGCCTGCGTGGCTACCGCGGCAGCGACGCCGACATCACGCCCCGCAAGCAGGCGGAAGAGGTGGTCCGTGAGGGCAATCGCCGCCTCGCCGAGACCACCGCCCTGGCCCAGGAGCTGGCGGTCCGCGCCGAGCAGGCCAACGCGGCCAAGAGCGACTTCCTGGCCAACATGAGCCACGAGATCAGAACCCCGCTGAACGGGGTCATCGGCATGACCGGACTGCTGCTCGATACCCAGCTTGACGAGGAGCAACGACGCTACGCCGAGACGGTCCATCACAGCGGCGAAGCGCTGCTCGGGCTGATCAACGACATCCTCGACTTCTCAAAAATCGAGGCCGGCAAGCTCGAAATGGAAACTCTGGACTTCGATCTGGGGAGCCTGCTGGACGACCTCGCCGTCATCCTGTCAGTGCGGGCTCGCGAGAAGGGCTTGGAGCTGCTCTGCGCCGCCGCTCCCGGCGTCCCCACCCGGCTGCGCGGCGATCCGGGGCGCCTGCGCCAGATTCTCACCAACCTGGCGGCTAACGCCGTCAAGTTCACCCCTGCCGGCAAAGTGGAGATCCGCGTCTCCCGGGTCGCAGACGGGGAGAGCGCGGCAAGGAAGAGCGCGGTCGGCGGAACCGCCCCAAGGCTGGACGCTGAAGCGGAAAGCCCCATCTCGACGCCGACCACGCTGCCGCCGGACCTGCTCCTGCGCTTCTCGGTCCGCGATACGGGTATCGGCATCCCGGCCGCCAAGCTCGACCTGCTCTTCGACAAGTTCAGCCAGGTGGATGCCTCGATCACAAGGCAATACGGCGGCAGCGGCCTCGGACTGGCCATCTCAAAACAACTGGCCGAACTGATGGGCGGCCAGATCGGCGTCGAGAGTAGCCTCGGCAAGGGCTCCGAGTTCTGGTTCACCGTCCGCCTGGGCCAGCAGGCCGGGGCGGCGCCGACGGAGCGCCTGCCCAGCATCACGCAGCAGGCAACCCCTGAACTACGGGATCGCTTCGCCGGACGCCAGGCGCGCATCCTCCTGGCGGAAGACAATATCGTCAACCAGAAGTTGGCTCTCGGCATGCTGAAGAAGATGGGCCTGCACGCGGATGTGGTCGCCAACGGCGCGGCCGCGCTCCGAGCCTTGGAAACCCTGCCCTATGACCTGGTGTTGATGGACGTGCAAATGCCCGTGATGGACGGGCTTGAGGCCACGCGCCTGATCCGCCAGCCCCAATCCGCCGTCCCCAATCACCAGATTCCCATCATCGCCTTTACCGCCAACGCCATGCTGGGCGACCGCGCGCGCTTCCTCGCCGCGGGCATGAATGACCACGTCGTCAAACCGGTCTCACCGCAGGCCTTGGCGAGCGCTTTGGACCGCTGGCTGCCGCCCGAACCGGCGGCCGATGGCAACGCTGGAACGTAGGCCGCTCAGGAATCCGGCAGGGCTGTTTTAGATAACGGGCACGCTTGCGGTTCGGTTCGATGTCCCGCCTTCAGCCGGTCTTGGGGTGGAGGGATTCCGGCTTCCGCCCTGCGGGCGGCCCAGCCTGTGGCTGGAAAGCCGATACACCGAACCCTGTCGGCCCCGTCAGCGGCCACCCAAGGCGCCCACCGCTCGGAAAAAAGAACGACCTGTGCAATAAGGATGGGCCGTGGTATTCAGCCC
>CAIZKT010000555.1:0-3966 GCA_903933565.1 uncultured Victivallales bacterium
GGGATACCGCGAACCCGCCCGAAACGGGCTGGGCATCGCGGGCTCCAGGGCGGCAAGCAGCATCATGGGAGACGCCTGCCAGATCCAGCGGGGGCTCTTTCTTGGAACAGCCCTGGCCCGGACCGTCCTTCTCTTGCGCTCCCAGCGCCCCGCGACTAGGTTCTGCCGCCTGCGTCGGCGCGCCTTTGTCGCGGTGCTGGAGTCTGGCCCATGCCTTCTGTTCCTGGCCAGGCTACGCCAAGGGAGGGGAAGCATCCTCTTGTTTGACACCGAGGCACCAGAACCTGCCCTCAACCCCCTACGAGGAGGAGAACCCGCTATGGTCGTAAGCAAGTATCTGGCGGGGAGTCTGATCATGAAATGGAACGCGGTTGCCTTCCTGGGCATGGCCTGCTCCGTCTGCCTCCTAGCCGGCAACGAACCCAAAATTGGAGCCCCGACCATGGAACTTGAGCGCTTGTACCAGCCACCCAAGATCATGTCCGTGAACCAACACGAGGCCTACAACGAGCCCGGCTGCCAGGCCATCATCTTTGCCGGCGAGCCCTTCAACGGCGAGCCGGTCAGTATCTTCTCCTACTATGCCGCTCCCGCCGGCCCGGCGCCGGCTCAGGGCTGGCCCGCCGTGGTCCTGGTTCACGGGGGCGGCGGCACCGCCCTTGCCTGCTATGTACGAGACTGGAACGCGAAAGGCTATGCGGCCATCTCCTTGGACTGGTATGGTCTGTTCCCCGAGATCAAGAAGAAGACAGAAGAACGGCAAAAGGTGGTTCCCAACACGGTTGCCCCGTACTACTCCTACAAAGATGCGGTGGCCAACATCATTCGCTGCCACAGCCTGCTGCGCTCATTGCCCGATATCAATGTCGACAAGATCGGCCTTGTCGGTGCCTCCTGGGGCGGCTTCTTCGCCCTCACGGTGGCCGACTACGACCAGCGCTTCAAATGCGTCATCAGCGCCTACGCCGCCGGCTTTTGGCAGGACACCCCCTTCGATCCTAAGTACCACGTCATGAACATCACCGCCCCCGTCTTGCGGACTGCGGTGGTCGATGAGTTGAACTTCCCTTTGCCCCGCTGGCAGGAAACCGTGGATCTGACCACCAAGGCGGAATCGGTCTTGAGCATCGATCTGGCCAGAGGACACAGCAATGAGGGCTTGGCCTGGCCGCTCAATTTCCACTTCGCCGACATGATCCTCAAACAACAGGGACTGCTGCCAAAAATCGGCCCCGTCCGGCGAACCGGCGACACACTCGAAGCCACGGTGACGAACCTTGCCCAACTTGACCAGAGCGTACTCGGTAAGGCAGAGCTGCATTACACCCTCAGCGCACCCGCGCTCCGCGACGGTCGTTTCTACGAAAAGAAGCAGTGGCAGCAACTCCCAGCCGAACGAACGGCTGCTCTGCTGAAGGCGACGCTGCCCGCGGGAACCCGCGCCTGCTTCCTCAATCTCTTCTGGAACGACCTCCCCATCTCATCCCAGTTCCTGCTTCTTGACCAGAAGTAGGCCTGGACTCGGGTCCATTCGTGGATTTCGTGGAGGGCGATGCTCGAGCTGACCACCCGCAGTTCGACCCTTCATTCGGTTCCCCTGGGTCGTGGACCCAACGGGACGAGGATTATGGCAGCGGCCGCCACCGCTATCAGTCCGATCAGCGCCAGCGGCAGGCGCGGGTCGAGGCCAAAGGCGCCACCGGCGACGTAGCCGCCAGGAATGATGGCAAGGGCGACCAGCACTTGCACGGCAGAATAGAGGTCTGCCTTATGCAGCACCCCCATCCTGTTGTTCATGGCGGCGCTGACACACACCTGGAACACGTAGGCGCCGGCGGCGCTCAGTGCCGAAGCCAGGAGGGTCTGCCACAGATTCCCGACCGGTACGAGCAGAATCAGGAACGTGCCCACGGCAAAGGCCGCCAGGGAAAGACTCAGTGTTCTCGTCTCGTGCCGCCCGCTCAGATGCGGAACCGCATAGCGAAACAGGACGAAACTGACGATCGCCCCGACTCCCGGGATCATGGAGAGCTCGGCCATGGTCAGCTTCAACACGTTATTGATGAACAGGATCTGGACAAAGCCCATGCTGATGGCGAGATTGAACAGCGCGAAGGCCATCACCAGACGCAGGAACTCCCTGTCCCGCAAGCCCACACTCGCCACCTGCCAGTACCTGTGGAAGCCCTGAGACACTGTCAGCCTGCCGTGCAGGTCGTTCAGCGTGGTTCCGGCCTGCGTCTCGGTCAGCAGCAGATGGCGGATCACGAACATGAGCGTCATACTCACAAAAGCGAAGGCATAAAGACATCGCACGGCAGGCACCAGGCCGAACCTGTCGATCAGCGGCCCCGCCAATACCGTGGCCACTCCCCCGATGGAAGCGATGACCGCCAAGATCCCGAATATCTCTGTTTTCCTGTCGTTGCCGACATCTTCCGTGACGACGCAATACCACGCCACGCTGGTGATCTTGGAGAAGGCGAAGAAGACGGCGGCGACCAGGAACAACGCGAAGCCGCTGGCCAGGGACCAGAGCAGCAGGGGAACGGACCAGCAGATCAGGGAAAACAGCGTCAGGGTGCGCCGCCGACCCAGCCTGTTGGTGATCGGCGCCGCCGCGAACTGCAGCCCCAACCCGACCGCGGCGCCGATCGTGCCAATGAAGCCAATCTGTTTGGCGCTGAGCCCGTTTGCCTGCATGTAGAGGGCAGCATAGAACATGAGGATGCAGGACATGACCGAGCTGTAGGGCTCGAGAAGGATCGTGATCCGCGAGTTTCTTGGAAGGTCTTTCAGCCTGACCGCGAACGCCATCGGGCCCTTGTCCATTTCTCTTGGTCGCGTGCCATCCTCACTCGGGGAAAGTGGCCGTTTCGGGAGGAGAGGGCCGCGTCCCGACGCACGGGATGGACCCGACCTGAGTGCCGCGTGGCCGCCTCACGTCCCGGACGGCGAGGCGGCAGCGATGAGTTCATCGAGTCCCGGCAGGCGGTAGCGGTCGCACACCGCGCGAATCTCAGCCAGATCGACTTCCGGGTTGCGAGCCAGCAATTCCACGATGTCTGCCTTCGACTTGTACCCGCCGGCGTAGAGTTTGAGGGCGACGAGTTGCGCGATAGGGACCAAGCGCAGGGGGCTCCCCCGCCGAACTACCAGCGTCGACTCTCGTACCGCGTCATCGATCACCGCCGGAAAGCGGTCCGCGTAACTGATGATCTGCAGGAGGCCGAACGATCCCCTCACGTCGATGACCCCCGCCAGAGGATCGTTGTCATCAGGCTCGCGCAGTTCCGCCGAGAATCCCTCGCCCCGGAGCGACGTGACCGCCGCACGCAAGCTCGCCAGGTCGGCGTTGACACCCAAGTCGAGGTCTTCGGTTTGGCGAACATAGCGGTAAGCCGCGAGTGCCGTCGCCCCAATGACCACGGCCTCGATCCGCTGAAGCTTGAGGATGCCGACAACTGTTTCGGCTGCCCGCAGCATCATTTCGGCGTCGGGCACCCGGTCTCGTCCTTCACTGCTGGCTGCAGCCATGAAAAACGTACCCCCATCGAGAGCGCGGCCTTGATCCTGTCCTCGATCGACATCTGTCGCAGACGCACCAACTCCTGGTCGCGGGACCGGCTCGCGCAGGCGCTTCGTCGCGGTTGGTGCGGGCTGTTCACAGGTTGACCTGTTCGGCGTGGTGCTGTGGGGACCGCCTCGAAAATAGCCCTGCGTCACGTGAATACGAGCAGACTCGGAACTCTGGGGCGCAAGTCAGCTCCGTAGGGGTTTGCTTGTAGGAGACTTGCAGCAACCTCGTATGACCCAAAGCGCTTCCCATTCCGCCCCTCGTCCGCCGCGGCGGACGAAGGGCGTTGGATGGCGCCGCTGCGTCGGCGCTGCGGCGGCCACGCAGGGCCGCCCTCCAGGCGATCCGGCGCGTACCGGCCGGATCGGAAGGGGAACGGCGTCGGCAAC
>CAIZKT010000556.1:0-12014 GCA_903933565.1 uncultured Victivallales bacterium
AGGGCGCTGCCCTGGGCTGAGGGATGGCGCCCCGGCGGGGCTGAAGAGGCAGAGACGAACCCGCGGCTGGGGGTGCCGCTGCGGCGCCGACGCAGCGGCGCCCTCCAACGCCCGAAGTCCGCCGCGGCGGACTCCGGGGCGGAATGGGAAGCGCCTGGTGTCATAGGAGGTTGCGGCGAGTCTCATACAAGCAGGATCCCCGGTAGGTGCCGGAGCTGACTTGCGCCCGGAAGAGGAGTGGACGCTCTTAGCGGGAGCGGCGTCGGCCAGGCTTCCGTTGGTTTCGCGCCGTTCATTGCGGCCGTTGGCCGTCTCATTGGAGGAGCCGTCGAATCGCTTCGGGCATGGCGGCGTGGTTTCCCATAGCCCGCATCTCGGCGCCGAGGTAACTGCGTTCGACCAGGATCTTCATGACGGTGACGAGGAAACGCTGTTTGTCAGGCGGGAGTTCGTCGAGGCGCTGGAGTCGGTCGCGGAAGAACTGGCCGGTGGCGCGATGGAGCGCGTCACGCAGCTCCGCGAGGGTCATTTGCGTCGGCTTGACGATGGGTTCGACCAGGTTGTAGAGTCGGTAGTCGGTGGTGGCGATGTGGTCTTTGAGGAGGGGGTAGATATCGGCATACGGCCAGGGGGTCAGGGCGAGGAAGAAGGCCATGTCGGGACCATACCACTTGGCGAGCTCGATGGTTTCGTTGATGGACGCCGGCGTTTCGTCGAGGGTCCCCAGGACGAAGGAGGTTTCGCTGACGATGCCGTGGCGGTTGATCAGCTCGATGGCCTGTTTGGAGCGGGCGACGAGGGTCTCCTTGCGGAAGAGGTCGAGGGTCGCTTGGCGGGTGGACTCCACGCCGACGTAGATATGGCTGACGCCCGCCGCCCGGTACTTGGGCAGGAGCGCCTCGTCGCGGACGATGTCGTCGACCCGTGTCTCCATGAGCAATTCGACGCCGGTCTGCCGTTCGATGAGCAGGTCCAGGATGCGCTCCCAGCGTGCCGGGTCCACGGTGGGGGTTTCGTCCGAGAGCATGGCCACCCGGACGCCGTAGCGGTCGCGCAGCAGTTCGAGTTCGGCGACGAAGGCCGCAGGCTGGCGACCGCGCCAGGAACGCTCCCAGAACTTCTGCTGCGAGCAGAAGGAGCACTGGGCCCGGCACCCCCGTGAGCTGGAGACGATCGCCAGCCGCCCCTCGGGCCGCGGGAAGTAGCGATAGAGCGACCAGTCGAGAAGATCGAAGGCTGGGCGCAGCGCGTCGAGGTCAGGCACGAAAGGCCGGGGCGGATTGGCGCCGGGTCGGCCGTCGCGGCGCCAGGCGATTCCGGGGATCGTGGCGAAGCGGCTCTGGCCGCCCCCGGCCGCGACGGCGCGCACCACGTCCTCGATGGTCATCTCGCCCTCGCCACGGACGATCAGGTCCACCTCGCCGTCACTCCCGAGAATCTCATCCCAGCAAAAGGTCGGATGGACGTTTCCGAGGAGGGTCAGCGTGGAGGGGTTGAGGCGTTTGGCGGTACGGCAGACCTCGCGGGCGTCGGGTTCGGTGGCGGTGAAGGCGGTCACCGCGACGATGTCGGGGCGGAAGTCCTCGATCGTGCGGGCGATGTCCGCATGGGTGTGGAAGCGCGACATCGCGTCGTAGATCTGCACCTCGGCTCCCGCCGCCCGTGCGTGTCCGGCGATGTAGACCAGGTTGAGCGGGAGCCAGACGCCCGCCGCCTCGACGACGCCGGAATGGTAGGGCGGCGTCACGAGGAGAAGGCGCGGGCGGGACGATGCCATGAGCGGGTCCTCACTGGAAGTAGGCCGAGTGGAGGGACGGAATGACGAAGGGCAGGATGAAGACGGTCAGGACGCACACCCCGAAACAGGCGATCGCGCCCCAGGCCACCGCGGCCCCGCGCAGCTTAAAGAAGAAGCGGAGATGCAGGAAGATGCCGTAGCCCAGCCAGGTGACGAGGGCCCAGGTCTCGATCGGGTCCCAGCCCCAGTAGCGCCCCCATGACTGGTTCGCCCAGATGGCGCCGGCGGCGATCGTGATGGTCCAGAAGATGAGGCCGAAGCCGATCAGACGTACGGTGTACGCCTCCAGCGCGGCGGGGTCGGGCAGCCGCTCGAGCCACTGCCCGCTACCGCGGCGCGTTTTGAGCAAGAGCAGTGTGGCGGTCGCGACCGAGAGCAAGAAAGCGCCCGCGGCGAGCTTATTGAAAAGGATGTGAAAGACGAGCCAGGCGGAGCGGAGCGTCGGGGGCAGGTGGCGAATCTCGGGGTTGGTGAACAAGCCGACGGCAAGGGTCAGGAAGATGCAGGGCAGGGCAACGAGGGCGGCAGGCGCCAGTCCGGGCCGACGCCAGAGCAAGAGCAACAGCAGCGCCGCGGCGACCCAGGCGTTTGAGGAGAGCACCTCGTACTTCATCATGTAGGGACCGTGGCCCGCGGCGAGCCAGCGCACCCCGATGGCCGCCCCATGCGGGAGAAGCGCCAGCGCGATGGCGAGGGTCCCGAGTCTGCGGCCCTTGGGTCGGTCAAAGAGAATGCCACCGGCCAGGAGCGCGGTCGCGATCACGTAGAGTCCGACCGCGGCCCAGTGGAGTACGACCTCGACGGCAAAGCGGCTCATCTGGCCTCCTGGTTCGCGACCTGACGGCGGCCGACAGCGTGTCTCGACCTGCACCCGGCCGGGTGCGCCCGCCAGCGCCGCGGTCTGGCGCGACCTGGGAAGTTACGCTCGCCGGGAACCGTATGAAGATACTTCGGGCAGGCAGACGTGTCAAAAGGCGGGTGACCCGAACCCGGGGTTTCCCGCCGCCGCATGTTGACGGGTTGCGGGCGAAGGCGGATATTGCGGCGTACCGTCGAAACCAAGACCAGAGGATAGCGCGTATGAAACACCTGCTTGCCGGATGGCTGATTTTACTGGGGGCGGCGGCGGTCGCCGCGCCTGTGCTCACGGGCTCCGTGACCGAGGTCGCGACGGGTGATGGGTCCATCTATTTCCAGGTGGCGACGGCCACGGAGCGCGCCTGGGTCTACGGCCCCAAGGCCGACATCCGCCTGCGCGATACCGTGACGATCCCGACCGACAACCTGAAGCGGAAGGTCAGCAGCAAGGAATTGGACCACGAGTTCCGCGATATCTACTTCGTTGCGGATTTGAGCGCCGTGGTTGACCTGAAGACTCGCGCGATCCAGGCCGCTGCCGCCAGGGGCGCGGGCGATCCCGTCGGAGCGGCTCCGGCGGCGGCAGGGAAGGAGCTGCCGGCCGGGCATCCCCAGGTGTCCGAGAAGGAAACGCAGGGGGGTCCGCTCCCCGCCGGACATCCTGCGATTGAGGGCGCGAAAGCGCCGGGCGCGGCCCTGCCGGCCGGGCACCCGCAGATTCCCGGCATGTCGGCGACGCCCGCGGGCTTGCCGGCGGGACATCCCCAGATCGGCGCGACCAAGCCGGCCGCCGCCAACGCTGAGCCCATTCGGGTGGCGAAGGCCGAGGGCGGCAAGACCATCGCCGAGGTCTACGCCCAGAAGGCCGATCTCGCGGGCAAGGAAGTGCTCGTCCGCGGCAAGGTGGTGAAGGCGAAAGCCAATATTATGAACAGGACCTGGATACACATTCAGGACGGCACCGGCGGCGAAGGGAGCAACGATCTGACCGTCACCACGGAGGGGGAAGCCCCGGAAGTAGGCGCCATCGTTCGGATTCGCGGGGTGGTCGCGCTGGCCAAGGACTTCGGCTACGGCTACCTGTACCCCGTCATCGTCGAGAGCGCCACGGTCACGCTCGAGCCCTAGGCCGCCGGGAAGGTGGCGCGCCGCAGCGGGACAGGGCCTGCGGCCCGGAGGTCGGGGCGAGCATGGCCTAGCGCCCACGGCGCTCTCCGCGGGACTGGGTTTGGCTTGCTTTCGGCACCGAGCGCTGGTCGTGCGAGTAGGTCTGCTTATCGTGCTCCCGGCCGTGGCAGCGCAGCGTGCAACTCCCCTCGAACCGGCCCGTATCCCTGAAGGTGATGCTGCCCGTGGCAGCCGGGGAGACCACGGCGCTGGCGAAGTTAATCAGGTGGGTGTGGTCGCCCCCAAGGCCAGCGGGAACGCCATGGGGGTCGTGGCAGACGGAGCAAGGCGTCTTTTGCTCGACGATGTGGCGGCGGTGCTCCGGGAAACTCTCGTTGCCAAGGATGCTGTTACGGCGGTGGCACTTGTAGCACAGGGCATAGGCCTGTTCGGATTCGGCGGTGGCATCGGCGGTGGCGTAGTTTCGTTCCAGCAGGAAGTCATGGATGGAACCGTGCGGTCCATCGGGGCCGGTGCCGCCGACCCGCGGGCCAGAGTCATTGTTGTGACAGTCCGTGCAGCGCAGTTTCAGGCCACGGGAGAGGGCCGGATCAAGGCTGACCGTGTTTGAATCCACCAGGGCAGCCAGGACGGGATGATGGCTCTGGCTACCCGGGCCAAGCTCCTGACGCAGGCCGGTGGTGACCAGGTCTCGGCCGCGGCGAGAGCTGGCGGCGCCGGAGACCTCCCCATGGCACTTGAAGCAGACCTCGTACTCATACTTCGCCGCCTCCAGCGGCGCGCCGGAAGCGCCCAGCCCTCTGACGGCCGCCAAGGTCGAGCCGATCGGCACATACCGCGCCGGACCGGCTCGAACCGCGCTCGCGGCGTGGGGATTGTGGCAATCCGAGCACTCCACGTGGGTAGGGGAGCCTGTAAAGGTCTCGGTGGGGTCATGCACGCCGAGATACCGGCTTGGATCGTGGGCGCTGCGTTTCTGCGTTTCCCGGCGGATATCGGCCCGCGCCACCTGGCCGCTATGGCAAAGTAGGCAGTTCGCCTCTTCCTCGGCGAGGATCAAGAGGCGTTCGCGGCCTTTCGCCGAATGCGGCCGATGGCAGTTCTGGCAGGCGTTCTCGGAGACCGTGGCGTAGGGCCAGTCGGCCGCGGGGCCGCCGAGTACCGAGGCGCGGGACTGCTGGTGCGCTGAGTCTGCCCAGCCGTTCAGGCGATGGCAGACGATGCAGAGGGCGCCATTGCGGTCGCTCTTGGTGAGGAAGCGGCCCCAGCGGTCTTCGTGGGGATCATGGCAGGTGGTACACTGCACGTTCTTGTCCTTGTCCAGGGCCACGGCATCCGGCAACAGCGAGGGGTCCACAAGCTGTTTGTCCTGGGCCGCCAAGCCTGAGGTGTAGGCAAAGCTGATGGGGTGGTCGTCCGAGAGATCCGTGCTCAGGTTGCTGAGGGAAGAAGCCGGCAGGGTGTGTGCCAGGGCGTTCTCCGTGCGGTCGCCGGCCGGGTAGCCCATGGCGATGGTGCCATCGTGACAGCTCAGGCACATCTTGCTGGCGCCGGTAGGCTGGCCCGGCTTGGCGTCCAGGGTGGAAGACTGGTAGATGCGATAACTGCTGGGCACGGACGCCTTGGCCCACAGTGCGCTCTTGCCGCGGGCGTTGTGCGGCGAGTGACAGAAACCGCACAGCTCACCACTGGCACGACCTGACACCGCCGCTTTTCCGGCGACGGCCAGGTTGTGCCTCGTCTGGCCCACGCGCCCCTCGTGGCCGCCGACGCCGCCGACAGCCAGGAGGATCACGACGAGTGCGGTCCGCAGAGAGCCGAGGATGTAGCGTCTAGGGCGTAGCATTGGCGCCTGCCTTCATGTACTGGAACACCTGAATCCGGCCGTTGTAGGTGTCGCAGACCCAAATTCGGTCGTTCTCATCGATGGAGATGCCACCAGGGAGCGCGAACTGACCGGGGCCGGGGCCCTCGCCGCCAAAGGAGAGCAGCAGTTCGCCGACCGGGCCGAAGATCTGGATATTCTCGAAGCGTGCATCCACGGCGTAGAGATGTCCGTCGCTGTCGAAGGCAACGCTCTTGGGCAGAGCCAGGTCACCCGGGGCATCGCCCAACTGCCCGACCGCGGACAGTGGCTGGCCGGCGGGCGTGAGCGCCTGAATGCGCCCGTTGCCGGAATCCACGACCCAGAGCGTCTGGCCGCGGCAGGTGATGTCCACCGGGAAGTTGAACTCCCCTGGCCCCGTGCCCCGCTTACCGATGACGCGGCACAGACGCCCCTCGCGGTCGAAGACCTTGATGTCGTGCGTGCTGCTGTCCACGATGTAAACGGCGGCAGCGTCAGGGTCGTAGGCGGCAGCGACCGGACGCTGCAAGACGTCGGGCGCGGTCAGGGTGCCGAGAAAGGTGCCGGTGGCGGCGTTCAGACGGTAGACTGCGCCTGCTTCCGAGTCGCAAACGAGGACAGAGTCGTTCGGGCCGAGAGCCACCCCGACCGGACTGAGCAGGCGGCCCTCGCCAACCTGATCAATCCGCTGGTACGAGCGGCGGTTCAGATCCAGAACGTGGACGCAACCCCCGCCCGGGTCCGCAACCCATAGCCGTCCGCCTGCCGTGGCCACGACGTCGCGGGGGCCGTGCAGAGACGGCGGCCGACTCCCACCGACGAGAAAGCGCAGAAGTCGCTGGCGCAGCGGAACCTCCGGGTTCAGGTCCGCCGCCGAGCGCAACTGGCCGACGTACCGGACCCGCGCCGGCGCGCCGTCCGCGGGCCAGACCAGGGCGGGGTCCGCGGGTGCGAACAGCGGTCGTGGCGTGGAGCACCCCGTGGCCATCATGAGGCAGAGGAGAAGCGCCGCTGCCAGCGGGGGCCGGTTCGGCGTCTCTGACCTCCTTGGGCCGGGCGCCAGCGAAGCGGTGGCGCAAGCCCTGGCGGCGTTGCGGCTGCCGGCCCCGTTGGCGCTGGATGTCCGCTGGCCTGCTTGCATCAGAAGTCTCGCACCAGTTTGAAGCGGATGGTTGAGGCTGTCTCTCGCCGCGGGTCGTCGACGTAGTGATTGAACTCATAGCTCAGCCAGGCGCTCACCTGGTGCCAGGTCCAGCGCAGCGAGAGGTCGACCTCGATGCCCTTGTCGTCGCCGTTCACGGAGTCTTGTTGGTCGCGGTACAGCATCGCACCCTGCAGCATGAGGCTAGCGGAGAGCGGCTGCCTCAGCGTGGCGGAGATGGTGCGGTTTGCGATGGTGCGCTCGTCGGGAGGTTGGTAGGCCATCAGGCTCCATCCCGCCCCCACCCCCAGGCTGGTGCCCCAGTCGAAGCGCCGCGACCACACCGCGTTCACCCGGTAGGCGTCAAACGACGCATGCGAGTCCTCCGTTTCGTATTCCGCCGTGAGCTGGATAGCCCCCGGCGAGTAGCGCGCGCCCACCAGGCGGCCGCGGCTGTTGTCATCCAGCGTCGCGGTGCTAGGCGTCGTGCTCTGATCCTGGCGCGACTCACGATAGTAGAGGGATAGCCCAAAACCGAAGTTCTGGCCGACCCCATAGGTCTGGCGGGTGGTGTCGGTGGTCGCCGAGCTGGATTGGAGCACAGAGTACTCGACCCACACCGTCTCGCCAGCGCCAATCCAACTGCCGAGCGGGCGGTGGATTTCGACGCTGCCGCCGAATTCCAGGATGGTGTAGTCTCGGTACAGTTGATACGTCTGAGTCAGGTCGAGCTTGGTGATGACGATGCTGCCGACGTCAAGTCCGGAGTCGTTGAGGACGATGACATCCAGGGGATTGAAGGTCCGCTGCTCACGGCGTAGCGCCTGGAAGCCTCCGGGACTGTCCCGCTGATCATGCTCCCAGCGGATGCCGTAGTGGGCGGTTAGGGTCCCCCAGGGATTGTGCTTGCTATAGGCCAGAGAAGCTCCCGCCTCCAGTTCATCGTCGCGGGCCGCGGGGTCGTAGTCGGTTCGGCGGAGCACGCCGTCGAGCTTGGACACGAGGCTCTGAAAGAGGAGGTGCTGGACCCCGGCGGAGACCTCGCCATAGCGGTCCCCGGAGCCGCTGCCGCCGGTGCCTGGGCGCGCCTGGTCCCCGAGTTCCAGGCCGTACCACGAACTCAGGTTCCCGGTGTGCTCCAGGTGCAAGCGTTGCCGCCACTCCATCTCGGTGTAGTTAGCGGGGCCGGTCTGGTCGAAATACCGGGCCTCCGAGCGCAGCCGGTAGCGGTCGCCGGGGCCGAACTCGACGTCGTTGCTAAAGTCGGCGCGATGCACGGCGTAGTCCAGGTTGGACGAGGCTTCGGTTACGGCCTGGTAGTCGTAGCTCAGGGCGATGTCCCCGACGGCGGTGTCGGACCAGCCCGTCTCCAGGCGGAGAGTGTCGTCCTGCTGGGTTGAGTCGGGCTGCCCAGCGTGCGAGCCCTGAGAGTCCGTCTGCGAGCGCTGCAAGCGCAGGCGGATCGGAAGCACGGTGCTGCGGTACTGCCAGGCCAGGCCCTCTGTCTCCACCTGCTGCGAGACGGCCCGTTGAAAAGTCCGGCGCTCGAGCGCCTGGAAGCGGCGAGCAAAGAGGGTCAGGGGGTAGTCTTTCTCCTTGAGGAAAAGCAGGCTCACATCGTAGTCCTCCGCCGTGCCATTATCGCGGCTGGACTGGCTTTCGAGGGGGCCGACGCCGCTGAAGCGCTCCTGGATGAGACCGAAGCGCCCGCCCAGGCCAAATTCAAGGAAGTTGGGGTGGTAGACATAGCCGCGCGTCTGCAGCCGCAGGCTTTCCTCGAAGAACACATCTTCGGTGCGGTTCTCGCCACCCCCGCTGTAGGTCTCGCTATCGTTCTCCAGGGTGATGGCCAGTTCCAGGCTGCCTCTAACCTCGGTCAAGGCGACGCCCCCGACGTCGCGAGGCGTCGCGCTGCTGGGGCGGACCCACAGCGGCCAGGCAAGCAGGAGCGCCAGGCCCCAGCGGACCAGGCCTGGCCGCCACCCAGTCCGCATGGCGCTGCCGGGGGTCACTCTCATCCTCCCACGCTTCTCAGCAGATGCCGGCGCGGTCCCCCGTGCGGTAGGTGGCACGAGATGCAGGTGCTGTCGGTTAGGGAGGCAGCGTCGCGGTGGTGGTCCCCGGTCGAGAGGTCGGCCGGGACGTGGCAGCGGGCGCAGACATTAGGCCTGGCGCTGAGCAGCAGATGGGGACCGTTCGAGAGGTGGGGCTCGTGGCACTCGAGACAGGCGTTGACCAGCACGGGGGCATGCACGAAAAGCACCTCCTTGGAGAGGTCCTTGTGGCAGTCGTAACACAGCCCCTCGGCAACTGACTTGCTTAGCCGTTGGCCCTGCCCGCCGGGGTCGCGGCCGTGACACGGGCCGCACTGGAAATCCTGGTAGGGCTTGTGGTACTGGCGCGGCCCCGGCCGGGACAACGGCGCCACGGGAGCGCTTGGAGCCGCCGCCGCCGCGCTGGCAACCGGCGCGGTGAACTGAGCGGGTAACGCGGTGGGATCGGGGACGCCATCAAAGAAGAACGAGAGCGTGCGGTAGCGGGTCGCTGGCGCGCAACCGGCAAGCACAGAGGCCAGGAGCAGGACGAGGACCACGGCGCCCCTCAGAACCGGCCGCCCCAGGGCAGACTGCGCCACCCGTTCCACTCGGTCCGCCCGTTGCCCAGGCCGCACGGCAGGAAGGGCCCGTCGGCCTGGAGGGTTGGGGCGTTGGTAGGTGTGGGGTGGAAAGGCCATGAGGGTTCGTCACGTATCCGTTCTGCCAAAGCCTATCCGGGGCTGGCTTGACGCGGCCGGGTCTGAGCCGGGCTCTGGGTCACTTGCCGCCCGCCTTCCCCGGCGCGCCCGGCACTGGCCCTGCGTCGCGGTTCCCCGCCGCGGGGGGGGCGTCTTCGGCGGGCTTGCCCAGGCTTTCCCGGGAAGCGTCCGGCCCGAAGCTGTCCGTCGTGGGGGGAAGCACGGGCAAGGCTTGGATCGTGCCCTCGGCGGGGACGTATCCTTCAGGAAAAGAGCCGAAGGCGTAGACGCTGACCCGCCGCGCGCCAACCTGACTGGTAACAAACACCAGGTAGTCCACCGTAAATCCCGGGTAGACGTACTGCTGGAAGAACGGGATGGAGGTCCGGTCGACGGCAACGGACGCCGGCAGCATCAGCGCCCCCGGCCCGTCTCCAGGGCCGCCCAGATGCATCAGCAGTTGCCCCTCCGCGTTGAACATCTGCACCAGCTCCATGGCGGTTTCCACCACGTAGACCACTCCATCCGGTCCCACGGCGAGGCCCTTGGGCCTGGCAAACTGCCCGAGACGGCGCCCGGCCTCTCCCCGTTCCCACACCAGGCGCCCGTCACCGGTGTACTTCTGCACCCGAAAATTAAGGGTATCGCTGACAACCACATCGCCATTCGGCCCGACCGCGACGGCGGTCGGAAGATTGAGTTGACCGCTCCCACTGCCGAAGGCGCCGAACGCACGCAACACCTTGCCGCTGCGCCGCTCCAGCACCACCACCTGGGGGGTCTTGTCGTTGTCAAGCACATACAGCTCATCGCCACGCACGGCGACATCCACCGGCCGACCCCCGTCGGGCAACGGGAAGGCGTTCACGTAGGCATCATCGGGGCCGAAGACGACGACCTGCTGTCGGAGGGTATCCGCGACGAACGCGAAGCCCGCCTCGTCGACCGCGAGGTTGACCGGCTTCCGCAGCCGACCGATCCCGCGGGTGCCGAAGGAGGTAAAGGTCCGCTCGCGAAGATTCAGCCGCACGATCCGATTGGCGGCGGTATCACAGACATACACGACTCCTTCCCGGACCGCGATCCCGTGCGGTCGGCCGACCCCGCGGGCATCCAGCCCGGCCGTATCCTTACCGATAATGAAGGCCTTGAAAGCCCCCTTTTTCGGTTCGATATCATCGGCGCCGTTGAGGGCGGTGAGGAACTGGACCCGCGGTCGGTCTGGAGGTACGGGAAAGAACACCGCTGGCCGACTCGTGCTGGCGACCCCGTGCTGCGGGGCGCCGGTGCGGCACCCCGTGGCCGCCAGGGCGATGGCGGCAGTCACTACGAGAAGCCATGCGCCCTGGCGGATCTGATCCCGTATCATGCAAGCACCCCCTGGCTGCACTACACCCGGAGCGAGCGGCGGTTTGCCCGGAGTTCTTGTTGCTTCCGGCGGCACAACATACAGCCCCGCACAAGCCCTGCGAACCAGCGCTGCGCCTCGGGGGCCTCAGGCCCGATCTTCTCCTTACTTTACGTGGCAGGTGAGGCAGAGAGCGCTGCCCGTATTGTTGACGGCGAGTAACTTGTCCATCCCTGCGCCGTTGTGGACGTCATGGCAACTGGAGCACTCCACCCTGCCGCCGAACAGCAGCTTGGAGACCGCTGGCGTCGCCGAGGGGTCCTTCAAGCCGCCGTCAGCGGTTGCCAATGCCGTGTTGTAGACAAAGCCCACGGGATGATCGTTCGACAGATCGTTGCCGACTTTGGTTGACCCGGAAAGCATGGTCGTGGTCGTGGGGGTGGTGCCAAAGTTGTCCAAGGCCACGGTGCCATCATGGCAGCTCAGGCACAACTTGCTGACCCCCGTGATGTCGGGCGCGCCACCCAGAGCGCCCTGAAAGGTCGGGCTCACGGTGTTGGAGTAGACGGTGAACGTCGTGGTTGTCTGGGCGTGATTCCAGAGCGGCGCCGAGGTGACGCTGGCCATGCCGTTGTGCGGCGTATGGCAGGGCCGGCAGATCTGCCCACCGGAGTTCCACGCGCTGCTGCTGAAGTCATGCTTCGAGCCGCTGATGCCGGCGGCCTGAGCCAGGCTGCCGACGAAGGTCAGCGTCGCCAGGCTAGTGAGTAGTGCGATGAGTCGGTTCATGGTCTTGGATGCCTTTCCTTGGGGATTCGTTTGCTGCGGTGACTCGTTGGGACTCCTCGGTTCCAGCCGCGCGCACTTCAGGCACACGTAGCCGGTCTCCTTCGGCGCCCTGCTGTCGGCGCCACCCAGGTCCTCCAGACCTGGCTCATGGTGGGTTTAAGATCTTGATCTCAGGTCATACCCTCTGTCACATTGTGGTATACGACGCTGGTATTCTACATACGGTTCCGTCGCGGTCACAAGAATATTATTTACATATCATTTATGACCGCCTACAGCGGTTCTGGCGGCAGGGCAGGAGGCGGCGACAGGGCCAGTTCAGGCGTGCGCGGCGCTCGACGGCGCGACGGCGCGAGGCGGCGCGCGTCCGGC
>CAIZKT010000557.1:0-2358 GCA_903933565.1 uncultured Victivallales bacterium
TAAAATCCAGTATCTATGGTTTTTCTTGAACTCAAACCCAATAATCCAGCAATCCATAAATCCATTAATCCGTCATCCTGTGGGATGACTACGAAAAACTGTAGGAGAGACTATCGCTGAACCGTGAATCCCTTGGAATTGCTCGTGCCGGCCGGGGTCGTCACTGTGACCATCACGTTGCCGTAGCTGACCTTCGCGGGCACCCTGCAGACGATCCAAGTATCGTTCCAGGACTCGTACGTCAAACACGGCACGCCGTTGAAATTCACCGAGCTCTTACCGCACGCTGAACCGAATCCGCTGCCGCTGAGAGTTACGATCGCGCAGCGCTTGCCAGAGGCGGGATTGAGCCCGGAAAGCTTGGGCTTTGTAGGCTGATTGACGGTGAAGACCGCCGTACTTGCGGCGCTACCGCCGCGTGTGGTGACGGTGATGGGGCCGCTGGTGGCGCCGACAGGTACGGTGGCCGTGATCTGCCTGTCGCACTTCACGTGGAAGTTCGCCTCAATGCCGTTGAATGTTACTGCGGAGACACAGGTGAAGTTGCTGCCGGTCACGGTGACGACGGTACCCGCCGAGCCGAAGGACGGTGTGAACCCGGTGACCGAAGGCAGGAAGGAGGGCGCATCAACCCTGGCCCACCACGTTCCCCAGACGCCGCCCCAGTCGGACAAGTCGGTCACCGGTTTGGCGTATTCGTTCACGACCCAGAGATCCTCATCGTTTGACGGATCCACCTGCGCTTTGCTGAAGTCACCCCAGCGGTTTCTGGCGGAGCCGTAGGTTTTCTGATATGCGTCTTCGCCAGCCTTGTAGACCAGCGGAACACGCATCGTTCCTGCGGGGTCGCTCGCAGCACGTACGGCATAAGCCGCCGAGGCCCACTCTGCCGACGAGAACTGCGAGAAACCTAGTATGGCATCCCCGTACTTGTTCACGGCGATGTGCGGATATGCGTACCACTTTCCACCGTTGGAGCCTGTAGCGGCGGGATCGTCGATGAGTCCGCCGTCCGCCACGTCGCCGGTGCAGGTCCTGAGCTTAGTCCAGAGGATTGAAGTGCGGGTTAGACTCCCACCGGCGGGGAGTCCAACGGTCTGCGTGTAATAGATGAAGCCGTCGCGCACCACCGGGGTGGAGCGGATCATGTCGTCCTGGGAGCTGATCATCATCGGTGTTCCACCTCCCAACTCCGGCGCCTGCGGGAGGATGTTGCCATAGGGGACTGACCAGGAGATTCCCCGGCTTTTAGTCGTACCTACCGTGTACACAGGCCCCGTGTCAGGATCGCCTGTGATGGTGTCAACGTGATAGGTTCCTGGATTGCCGTAGGGCTGTGTCGGCACATAAAGGGTTTTCTCTCGTCTTGAATAGGTGGCCGCCGGGGAAGACGTGTAGTCCGAGCCATTGAGGAACCAGGCTTTGAAGGTACCCTTGCGCATGGCGGCATAGTCGATGGTCAGCACCTTGGAGGATGCGTATTGGAAAGTGTCGTTGGTGAACATGTTGACGTTGACGGCCACATAGTCATTGTTGAACCCGATGCCCGGGAAATCGGCCCAGAGTAAATCCGTCGCATCGGCGTCGATGCGGAACAGGTAGTACGATCCGCTCGGGTCGTCCGTCAGCGACACGCCTATGTTTATGGAGGAGTTGGCGGTGGCGGCGTCCGACAGCATCACGACGAGCCAGCGCCCGTTTACGGGGTCGTAGAGCGTCTTGGGATCGAAGAAATCGCTGCCGCCTACGGCGCCCCAGAAGGTGTCGGTGCCCACGGTGCTCACAATAGCCCCGGTATCCTTGGTAAAGATGCGGTAGTTGTTGTTGAGACCGGACATGATCTTGGCGAGCCCCACCGCACCGTCAGTATCCGGGGGAATGTAGCGATAGCCCGTGTAGGGGTTGGCGATGTCGTCGAGGCCGGCGAAGTCCTGCGCCGGGGGCGGGGACGGCACCTGTGGTGAAATTCCGGGTTCGGATGGCAGGGGGTGCGGCATGAATGACATCGTGTTCGCGTCCGACTCGTGCGGTGCAAGCGGAGCCGGAACCAATTTCGGCATACTCTGGCCTCCGGCGGCGGTGTATGCCGTTTCATTCTGCGCTAGCGCGGCCATATTCACTACAGCGGACTGCGAAGCGCGGACCGGGATACCCGCAATGCGCACCGGAGTCCGCACAACAGTCGCGGGACTCGTTCCCGATCCGGCAGAGAGCGAAAGAGCAGTGAGCAGGCTCATTACGATGCCCGTGAGTCCTGCGACGATTCGAGAGTTAACCATGTGATTCCTCCAGGGGTTGAAATTTGCGGTTCTTTCTTAAAATGAGTTGGGTAATAGTGCATCCCCCCTCAAAGATGGA
>CAIZKT010000558.1:0-14173 GCA_903933565.1 uncultured Victivallales bacterium
ATTGAGCCCTGAAGGGGCGGACCATGCGGCCTCGGTGCGAACCTAGGGCAGATAGCTCGCCCCTACAGGGCTCAAACCCATAACTATTCTATTCCCAGGGCGTTGCCCTGGGCTGGTATGGCCGCGCGCCTTCAGCGCTCCAGACGGACTCCCTTATTGCACAGGTCGTCATTTCTGCCCGCCGGGTGTCGGCAGTGGGCGGCAGCGTGGGGCGTTGGTCAGAGGCTAGAGCCCCAGTCTCAGCACTTCGCAGCGTCCTGGCGCGAGCGGGAGTGTGAGTTCGAGGTTAGCGCCCACGGGGGTAAGGGTAAGGTCCTGGGGATTGAGCAGCAGGGCGGCGCGGCTGGCAGGCGGGAGCTTCAAGGCGGTGGCGTCGATGGTGAGTTTCGCCACGACGGCGTGGGTGCCGCCATTGAAGACCGCCAGCAGGGTTTCCTGGCCGAGGCCGGGCCCGTAGCGCTCGATTTGGACCGCGGTGGCGTCGGTGCGCGCCTGGGTAACCGGCTCCCAACCGGCGTCATGCATCCGGCGCAGGACGGGGATGAACTGCCGGTACAGGGGCCGCACCCGCTCGCAGAGTTCGGGGATGTCGAAGAAGCGCGCGATTTTCCAGGCGCCGTTTTCGAAGGTATCGCCGTTAAAGAAGCTGGGGAAGATGCCCCAGAGCGCGCTGCGGTGGAAGTAATCGGTCAGGAAGGTCTCGGGCAGTTTTTCAAAGCGGGTATTGAGCAGCGGCGAGTAGGGTTTGGTGGCCAGCAGAGTTCGGGCGGCGGCCATCGCTTCGGGGCTGAGGAGGGTTCCGGTCTCCTGGCCGGTGACGTCCAGAAGGGCGGGGAAGTAGGGCCAGCACGTGCCGCCATTGCCGTGCATCACTCCGCCGCGAGCGTGGACGTCGCGGGCAATCCAGTCGGCGTACTGCCAGGTCGAGAAGATCTGCAGCAGGACGGGCTGCTTGAGATCCGGATCGAAGGTCAGGGGGACGGTAACGGTCTTCCAGTGTTCACGCCGCCAGTTGCGGATTTCGCCCCAGTTGGGCAGGGAGTCGAGGTAGATGCCATCGAGGCGCGGGCCGGTCTGCTGCATCAGGTTCTTGTCGGCCCAGGCGGGGCTGTAGCCCAGGTGGCCCTTGTTGGTGGGGCAAGCGGCGGACTCCGCCAGGCCGGGGTCCGGGTTGAGGGTGAAGACGGCGCCGTCGCACCAGGACTGGTTCTGCACCGAGAGATCGAGTTTCTGTTCGTGGTTGTAGACGCCTGAAGCGAGGGTCACCTGGGCCCACTGCTTCTGGGAGGCGCTGCCCTGGTTGAGGTTATTGTTGAGGGCCTGTATGGCGCCGTCGTAGGTGCGCGGATAGGTCTTGGCCATCGGCAGCCAGTAGGTCATCGGCTCAATGTAGGAGAAGCTGGTGATGCGGTTGTCATTATCGAATTGCAGCGGGGTTTCCGAGCGCTCGTCGTAGGCAAAGCCGAAGTCCTGCCAGCCCTTGACCTTCTGGATGGGCCCGAAGGCGTTCCAGATGCCGCCCTGTTGGAGGCGGCGCACGAAGAACTGCGGGTGGCGCTGGTAGTACTTCGCAGTCGCGGCGCGGAAGCCCCACTGCGGTTCGTGCCAGTACAGCGAGAAACGGAAGTCGGCCTGGGAAGGGAAGTTGGCCGTGTCGGGCACGATGCCGAGGTTGACGGCGAGGTACAGGGTTTTGAGCTCGGCGTTGTAGGTCAGGCGGGCCAGGCGCGGGCAGTCCATCGGCAGCGAGAGGGACAGGCCGGTTGCGGGTGAGGTTATCGAGCACCAGGGGTACGCCGAGGCGAGGCCGCTGACGGGCCAGCCGGAGCTGTTGGTGTACTCGCCGCCGGTCGTGGGGAGGGTGTGCAGGATGTCGTCGTGCCACTGCCAGGGCAGATCGGCCACCGGCAGAACAAAGTAGGCCGTGATGGCGCGGTCTTTGCCGGTGAGGTCGCGCACGGTGACCTGGGCGTCGACGCCCGTGGCCGTGGCGGACCATTGCGCCGTCAGCGCCAGCCCGGCAGCCTGCTCTGCGGCGCTGAAGGTGAGGCCGCCGGGGGCCGAGGTTACGGTGAAGTCCGGTCGCAGCCAGGGCCCGGCAGCGGCCACGTCGCGGACCCACAAGCCGCCGGCGGAGGTCCCGAGAAGCGGCTTGCCGTTGACGGTGAACTCACTGGGCACGCCGTGGCTATCGAAGCCCAGCCGCAGGCCATCCCCAGAGGCAAGGGTCACGGCCGACGGCCCCGGCGGGGCAGCGACGGCGGGCAAGATCGCGGGGGTCCGGTCAAAGATCGTGCCGACGCCCACCTGGAGTTCCTGCAGGGAGACATCATCGAACCACACCGTGCCGCTCAGGCCGCGACGGAAGAGCAGGGAGATGGTAGCCGCCTTCACTGGCTTGCTGACGGCGAAAGAGTATTCGCCGCATTGCCAGTCGTGCGTGTCGACCGCGAAGCTGGCGCGCTGGCCGTAGAGGGGCGTGCCATCGACGTATTGCAGGTCAACCCAGACGGAGTATTCCGGCCCCCGGGTTCCTTGCACCTGCTCGGCCTTACTCCAGGCGCTGAGCACCAGCGGCGTGGCCTTGGTCTGGTTGAGCGTCACCGTCTGGCTGATCCAATAGAGCTTATCCGTGGCCGTTTTGCTCAGGCGCAGGCTGGTCTTGCCGCTGCGGGCGACCTGCGGGTCAGGCGCCCAGTCGGGGTCCGCTTCGTTCTTCCAGGCCAGCGGTCTGCCGTCCTTGAGCTCCTCAAAGGTAGGGTTGGCGACCAGGTTCGGCCCCCGGGTGGCCGCAGTGTTCAGCGGCGTGAGGATGGGAGCCGCGGCGAGGACCCCGGCACAGGCCAGGAAGGCGACGGTGAGGGCACTGGTCTTCATCGAAAAGTCTCTCCAGGCTGCGGGGGAGGCGAGGCGCCGGGGCAGTACCGGCTAAGGCGCTGCTGGCGAGGCGTAGGTGCCGTCGCGGTATGAGATCTCATAGGCGCCTTTGCCGGTGATCTCCGTAAACCGGACCAGAGCCCCATTGCCGGAACAGCCATAGACATAGATCGCGTCATCCGTGGCGACGCTGATCCCCTGGATGTAGCCGGTCAGGCCCAAGGCCTCGAATCCCGCCCGTGCGGAAACCGTGTTCACAACCGTGTCCGTGGTGGTGTCGATGACGCTGATGGAATCGTCGGCATCATTCGAAGCGATCACATAGCGCTCATCCTGGCTCATGGTCAGGCCGCAGGTGCCGTTTCCGGTCGGAATGGTCCGTAGCACCTTCCTCGCGTTGAGGTCGATCACCGCGACATAGCTTGGGGCTTTGTCGCGATGGCAGGCCGTGTAGGCTTTGGTCTTACTCTGGTTGATGACCAGGTCATCGCTGAGGAGCAATTCCGCGGTCTCCGGCATGAACACGGTAAACTCGTAGTCACGTTCCAGATCAAAGAGAAACAGCTGAGAACTCTTCCACCCGGCGCAGAGATAATGGCGGCCATGGTCGAGAAAATGGCCCTTGCCACCCAATTCAGTCCGGAATTTCGCGTTTGGAATGATCTGGATTCTCTTGTGGATATGGATCTTCTCCAGGTTGCTAATGTCCTTCAGGACGATCACTCCACCGCACAGGTCGTGGACCAAGAGCGTAACGCCATCGGGCATGACATTAGTGGCGTAGACCGGGCCGGTGTCGATGACCTTCTCGACGGCCAGAGTGTCCTGACCGATGCAATACAGGCCGTCCATACAGGCGATATACAGGTACGCGTTGTCGGACGAGGTCGCGTGACAATCCGGCTTGGGTCCAACCGGTATCTCTTTGACGAAGCGCAGGGGGTTCAGGTCGTAGACGCAGACGGAACTGACACCATGGGTAAACTCATAGCGTTCCGGGTGGTCGTAGATGCGGTTGGGGCGCAGGGGATCGTAGTGTCGGTTTGACGCCATCTTGCTTTCCTCCAAGGGTACTCTTCGCCAGGCGCTGGCCCGCAGTCCGAGTCTGCGCCAGTCCAGCATCGTGTCAGCCGTCTGTTCCTTCTCGTCCCGCGAAATCCAGCGGGCCCCTTCGTCGTCGGCCAGTGAGTCAGTCGGGGGGCGCTTCGCTGCCGTCGTCACCCACTTCGGGGCTCTTCTGCGCTTTGCGCGTACCCACCACCCGGCCTTCGTGGAAGCTGCTCATCGGGGAGGCGGCGATGCGGAAGTTACGCTCGAACCAGGCCAGCATGTCGGGGGTTACCGGGCGATTCCGGAGGTTCAGGGTGATGACCAGCGGGCGATGGTCTGAGGCCAGTGACCACTCCGGGAAGAAGGGGATTTCCGTGGCGCCGAGGTCGACTTCGGGCAGGAGGCCGTAGCTGACCATGGCGTAGTCGATGCGGCTATAGGTGTCGGCGCTGTCCCAGCAGTGTGTCCAGCCGAGGCCGAAGCGATCGATCGGGCGCAGATCGTAGAGCTGCCTGGGCGGGTTGCTGCGGCGGCTGCACAAGGTGGAGATCGGCGAGGACTCGGGCGTGTCGTTGAGGTCGCCGACCAGCAGCAGGTTCGCTTCGGGTTCGGCCGCGAGGATGTCATCGATCAGGTAGCGCAACAAGCGTGCTTCGTAGCGCCGCATGTCGGTCTGGCCAAGCGGGTCGAAGGCCTTGCTCTTGAGGTGTGCCGCCAGCAGATGCAAGCGGTATCCGGGCCACTCGAAAACGCAGTGCGCGAAGCCGCGTCGCACCGGCACCTCCCGGTCCTGCAAGCGGTATCTGGCCGTGGTGACATGCGCCACCTGGACCGGCGCCTGGCGGGCCAGCACCCCAATGCGGCGCTGCTGATCGAAGGCCATCACCGTGGAAGCGAAGGGGTAATTCTGCCCCCGTGCCGCGAGTTCCGTGCGGATTTCGGCCACTGCCGCTTCGCCGCTGGTCTCGACCAATACCGCGATGTCGGGCGCCAGGGCCGCGAGGATGCGCAAGGCAGTGTCCCGCGATTCAGGGCTCTTGATCTGCGGCGCGGACTTATCGACGTAGTTGTAGAGGTTGTAGGTCACCACCCGGAGGCGGGCCGCCGGGGCCGCGGCGCCAGAATCGGCAGGGGCCGCGGGCTCGGCGGCCACAACGCAGAGGCAGAGGGCGCCGCAGGCGACCCAGGCCGCCGCGGCGGCCTGGGGCCACAGGCATGATGTGGGCCGGGACGCCATGGAACACTCAGGAGACGCTGGCGGGGAGAGTCTCTTTCCTGGGCGGGCTGCTGTAGACGAGCCGACCCGCCTCCCAGAGCTCCTCGAGGTGGTAGTAGCGACGTCGTTCGGGGTCGAGAACATGCACCAATACCGCGCCATAGTCCACGATCACCCAGTGGCTGGACGGATCGCCCTCGCGGCGCCGCGGCAGGTACCCGGCAACGGCCAACTCCTGGCGCAAGCGGTTGCAGATGCCGCCGATATGGGGGGCAGAGGTGCCGGTGCAGATGAGGTAGTAGTCAGCGAAGAAGCTGGACTCATGCACGTCGAACAGCATCAGCTCCTCGGCCTTGCCGTCCTCACAGATCCTGGCGCACAGGCGCGCCATTGCTTCCGAGTCCTGGCCAATTGTCGGCGTCGGTTGTTCGTCCATTACCTGCCCTCGGGATTCAGAAACCGCGTTCTCTGCGTATCGCTTACAACATCCGGCGTAATATAGCGGCATCCTGCCTTTGGGCAACACCGAGAGCGGACGGTGACGTGCCGACGTGGCATCGGCGCGGTGGCGTGATATGGTCTCGAGAGACGCTGGCTGCGGGCACACAATGGCACGGCGAGCGGGCTCTGATATCATGAGGTGACACACCACCATGGCACGCCCTAACCTCCTGCTGATCCTGGCTGACCAGATGCGTGGCGACAGCTTCGGTGCCGCCGGTCATCCGCTGGCGCAGACGCCAAACCTGGACTACCTGGCAACCCTTGGCACCTTGTTCTCGCACGCCTATTCGGCGGTGCCCTCCTGTCTGCCCGCCCGCGCCGCGCTGTGGAGTGGTCAGAGTCAGTGGCACACCGGTGTGCTTGGCATGGGACGGGGGCAGGGGCCTATCCCCAACGACTTTCCGCACACCCTGGCCGGAGAACTGACGCAGGCTGGTTACCGCACCCACCTGGTCGGCAAGGCCCACTTCCACCCGCAGCGCACGTTGATGGGTTTCCAGTCCAGCGAACTCGACGAGTCCGGCCGCATGCCGGATAGCGATCACCGGCGCTGGTTCGAGGCCCATGCCCCGGTCGGCGTCACCCCCGATGACCACGGCGTGGACTGGAACTCGTGGCAGGCACGGCCCTGGCATACGGAAGAACGCCTGCACCCGACCTGTTGGACCATGACCCGTGGCCTCGACTTCCTGCGCACTCGTGACCGCACGCAGCCGTTCTTCCTCAACCTCTCCTTTGCGCGGCCGCATTCGCCCTACGTGCCGCCGCCGTACTACTTCGATCTCTATCGTCACGAGGAGTCGGTGCCGCCCTACGTGGGCGCCTGGGCCACGATGCATGATGACCCGCTGACCGCCCGCGATCCCAACGCCTGGCGCGGTCGCATGACCCCGGCGCAGATCCACCGCGCCCGGACCGGCTACTGCGGCGAGATCTCCTTTATCGACGCTCAGCTCGGGCGGCTCTTGAACTGGCTGCGCCGCGACGACCCCGAGGCGCTGGACAACACCTGGATGCTGTTCACCTCGGACCATGGCGACATGCAGGGCGATCACCACCTGTGGCGCAAGACCTACGCCTACGAGGGCAGCAGTCGCATCCCCTTTATCGTGGTTCCCCCGCGCCACCTCCGCGGCCAGCGCCGGGCTACGGCTACGGAGGTGGTCGAGTTGCGCGATGTGATGCCGACCTTGCTGGCGGCGGCGGGGGTGTCTATACCGGGCACGGTCGATGGCTGCAACCTGGCGCCGCTGCTGGAGCATGCCGCCCGTGACTGGCGCGCCTACATCCATGGCGAGCATTGCACCTGCTACTCGACGGAACAGGAAATGCAGTATGTCACCGATGGTCGCCGCAAGCTCGTCTGGTTGCCCCGCGTCGGCCTCGAGCAGTTCTTCGACCTGGAACAGGATCCCGGCGAATGCCGCGACCTGGCGGCCGATCCGGCCCGGCGTGACGAGGTCGCCGGCTGGCGCGCTTACCTGGTGGCAGAACTGGAGGCGCGCGGCTGCGGCTGGGTCCGCGACGGCGTGCCCTGCTGCCCCAGCGCCGAACCGCTGGTCTCGCCCTACCGCACGCGGCGCTGGCCCGGGCCGCCGCCTCGGGGGGCGCAGAAGGGCTAGGCATGGCCCCTGACAACCGCCGCCGAATAAGGGGCGCCGCGGAAGCCTGCGGACAGCTGGCGCGCCCGGGGCCAGACTCCAACCCCCGCTGAGCCGCTTGCATCGGTCCCTGGCTCGGGCTAATGTCGACAACGACGGGGCGAAGCGCATTCGCCGAGCTCTACGGGACCCATTATGCAGACGCAGGGAGAGCACTCATGGCATTCGGGTTGATCCACTACAACGCACCGGGGAACACCTTCGCGGAGTTCATCGCCTACGCCGCTGGCGCCGGCTTCAACTGCTGCGAGGTCATGATCACCGATGTCTGGCCGAAAGACGCGCCCTTCGACCCCGACCGGGCCCGCGAAGCGAAGGCCATTCTCGATCAGCACGGCATGTTCGCCTCGGCCCTCACCGCCAACAACGACTTCGTCCAGCTCGATGCCGCTGCCATCACCCAGCAAGTGGCGCGCATGCAGCAGGTCGCGCAACTGGCCAAGATTGTGGGCACCAACGTGCTGCGGACTGAGGGCGGCCAGCCGAAGGAGTCGGTTCCCGAGGACAAGTGGGCCACGGCCATCGCCGGTTGCCTGAAGGCCTGCCTGCCGTTCTGCCAGGACATGGACATGCGCTTGGCGGTCGACAACCATGGCTATGTCACCAACAACCCGAAGGTCCTGCTCAAGGCTCTCGAGTTGGCCGATTCGAAGTACGCTGGCTCCAATCTGGATACCATGAACCTGCGCTGGTGGGGCAACGAGGTCAAGGACCTGCCAGCCATCTACAAGGCTCTTGCCCCCTATGTCTTCCATACGCATATGAAGGATGGCGCCGGGGCCCGCGCCGACTACAAGGGCGCGGTACTGGGACAGGGCGAAATTCCGCTCAAGGTAGCCATTGAGGCCCTGGTGGCGGCGCGCTACAAGGGCGTCTGGTGCGCCGAGTGGGAAGGCCGTACCGACAAGGCCCAGGGCTATGCCGACTGTCTGGCCTGGATGAAGGCCAACTGCCCGGGGTGAGGGCGGGAAGGCCGTGGCGGCGGAAGTCGGGCTTCCGCCGCCAGCGCCGTCGGCTGGAGATGCGGTGGGCCGCCACCGCTGTCTGGTGGAGATGCGGTGGGCCGCCACCGCCGCGCCTGAGGTCAGGCGCGCCTCTCCAAGGGGTTTTCTAAGGTCTGCCGATGCGTGTTTTGCGGGCTATCAGAAAAGGCGTATACCCATGATGACTCACCGGCTGACGGCCGCGCTGCTCGGCCTAGTTCTCCTTGCGGCGGCGGCAGACATCCCACTGGTCGACGGCGAGGCCCGCATCAAGCCGGGAGAGACCGGCGCCTTCGAATTCGGCACCGTGCCGCAGGAGGGCACGACCGTGACCCTGCACCTGTTGGCGCGCATGGACTTTCCCGGTCTTAGCGGCTCGACGATGTTCATGCGAGTCCGGCTCAACGGCCGCGACATCGGGGCCTCGAAGAGCCGACAGGTGGTGCGGCTGCTGAACCGTCCCCTGGTGTCGCCCGTCACCCCCGACCTACCGGCGACGTGGTGTACCGACGGCCACTGGCGCGTGGTGTACGCCCCGGATTTTGAGAGCGCCACGAAGCAGTCGTACTACGTCGGCAACCCCCATGAGTACGTTCTGGACGTGACCGATCTCACCAACCCGGCCGCCGAGAATCGGCTGGAGATCAGCAGCACCGTGACGGACCGCGGCATCTTTGCCAACGGCGGCGGGGATCTCGTCATCGGCCGACTGCTGGTGCGCACCGAGGCCACGCCCAGCCCGACCCTGGCGAACTCAGCTGGCGCTAACGCGGTCCTGAATCGCGGCGAAGCGGGTGCCGGGTCGGCGGCCTACTCGGGACGCATCCTGCCAGGCGGCGGCTTCGTGATCCAGGCCGGTGGCGCCGAATGGGCCATTGCCAGCGCCTTTTCCTACCCCGACGCAGGGCTCAACCGTCTGGCGGTCGCAGCCCTGCCGGATGGCACCGGCGAGAGCGCCTGGCGCGTCGCAGTCGAGGCGACCGCGGCGGGCGGGCGGGTGAGCGCGGTGGGGGCGCACTACCGGGTGGAGCGGACCCTCCGCTTTACCCCGCGCCGGGTCATGGTGGCCGACCTCGTGACCAACACCCACGTCGACGCGCCCCTCGGCTTGCTGGTGCGGCACGACCTCGACCTGAGCCGCTGTCCCGAGGCGCAGGTTCGTTTGGCGGGCAATCCCGATCCGGCGCTCGACAACGAATACGCCCCGGGCAACCCAAGCGTCCATGTCGCCCAGGGCTCCTTCGGCCTGGGGCTGCTGTGCGAAGACACGCCTTTCCGCAACCAGGCCCGCCTCTATGTCGAGCAGAAGCCTTTCCAGGCTGGCATCCGCACCGAGATGCTATGGCTACCGCCGGGCGGCTCCCACACCCTCGAGTGGTCCGTCTACCCCGTGGCCTCGGCAGACTACTTTGACTTTGTGAACCTGGTGCGGCAGGACTGGGGCTCGAACTTTGCCACCGAGGGCGCTTGGGCGTTCTTCGACCCCGATGCCATCCTGGCGGCGCCCATCGAGAAGCTGTCCGAGCAGTTCAACCGTCAGGGCATCCGCTACGCCTGCTACTGTGGCGGCTGGGTGGATCGCAAGCACGACAAGAAGCGCATCGGCTTCGGCACCGGGGTCATGGACCCTTACTGGGCTGACTTCCGCGCTCGGCTGAAGGAGGCGGCGGAGCGCCTGCGCCAGGCGAAGCCCGGGCTGAAGGTGCTGGTGTACTACGACTCGCAGCGGGACACCTCCGAGGGCGGCCCTGAGCGTTTCCAGGACAGTTGGCTGACCGATCGGCAGGGCAATCAGCTCAGCACCGAGTGGAGTGGCGTCTACAGCCTCACGCACAGCGTCGTCGCCACCCTCGATAACAGCTACGGCAAGGCGATGCTCGAGGTCGCTGCACGCTACATGGACGAGATGGGCGCCGACGGGCTCTACTGGGACGAGATGGAGGGCGTCGCCTACGGGGCGCCGCTGATTACCTACAACCAGCCCGATGGCTTCTCCTGCATCCTCGACCCCAAGACCTACCGCATCGAGCGCACTGCGGGGGTGACGACCCTGCTCGGCGAAGCGCATCGTCTGGCGGTCATCGATCTAATCCGCGGCAAGGGCGGCACGCTCATGGGAAATGGGCCACCGCACACGCGCAAGCTCTTAGAGAAGAAGGTCCAACGCATGGTCGAGGTGCAGCACAACGACACCTGGTGCTACCAGGGCAACCTCGACACGCCGCTGGGCTACGCCAGTTGGCGGCCCGACTTCGGCAACTGGGTCCGCGCCCTGAACCTGGCCACCTTGTTGGTCGGCACGCGCTACGATTACGCCCACGAGATCTCGGCCCTGGTCTTTCCCTTCACCCCCATCGAGTTGCACCAGGGCTACCTCCTCGGACAGGAGCGCATCATCGCCACGCACGATGGCAGTTACGGCTGGCTGAAAGCAGCGCCACTGGTGCTGGCACATCACCTCGACAAAGACGGCAAACGCCACCCCGCCGTCTGGAGCACCGCCTACCGCGGCGGCGAAGCACGCACCGCGGTCAGCCTGGCCAAGGAGGAGGTGGCGATCCTGGAGCGCTTGGACTGCACCGTCGCGGGTGATGGCGAGGCCGAGTTCCGTGAGCTGACGCGGGATCAAGGGGTTCTGCGCGGCAAGGCCAGCGGTCGTGGCCGGGTTACCCTGAGCCTCGGGGCGGCGACCCAGACCCTGGAACTGACTGAGGCACCCACCGCGTTCTCCCTGACGGTGGCCCCCTGACACCCCATTTCTCGGAGACAGCTATGGCTGAGCCGAACCGGCTGACCGATCTGGTCTGGAAAGAGGACTGGGCCTTGACCCGGCAGCATCACCTCGAGTGGTGGCGCCAGCAGGGGCTCGTTCTTTGGGTGACCGCGCCCCGCGCCATGCCGGTCATGGAGCTGCCCCGGCCCCCAGCGGCGAAGAGCCTGGAGGAGCGCTGGTTCGGCCCTGAGTGGCGCTTTCGGCAGCAGGAGTATACCCTGTCACGCTGCTACTTCGGCGGCGACTCCTTCCCGCTGTTCCCCTGCATCAGTGCAGCTGGCGACCTCGGGGCCTACCTGGGCTGCAAGCTCGACCTGGCGCCTGAGACCGTCTGGTGTGAGCCCTGTATCGCCGATCCGGTTGAAGCTCATCCGCCGCTGCGCCTGGACCGCCAGTCGTGGGCCTTCCGGCAGCACCTGGCCATGGTCGAGTTGGCAGTGCGCGAGAGCCACGGCCGGTGGCTGGTGATGCCCCCTGATCTGGTGGAGAACGTCGATATCCTTGCCGCCCTGCGGGGTCCGCAAACGCTGCTCTTCGATCTGGTGGACCGGCCGGAATGGGTGGAACTGAAGGTGCAGGAAATCAACCAGGCCTTCTTCGAGGCCTTTGATGCCTTCGCCAGCGTGTTGCGCGACGGCTTCGGCGGCAACGGGTTCATCTTCAACGTCTGGGGACCGGGGCGCACAGCCAAGGTGCAATGCGACGCCTGCGCCATGTTTGGCCCGGCGATGTTCCGTCGCTTCGTGACCCCAGCCCTCACCCAGCAGTGCGACTGGCTCGACTTCGCGCTCTACCATCTCGATGGCGAAGACTGCCTGGTGAACCTGGATGAACTGCTCGCCATCGAGCCCCTGCAGGCCATCGAGTGGACCCCCCGACGCCTGTCCGTTGGCGACAGCGGCGGCCACCCGCGGCACTGGGAGCTCTACCGCCGCATCCTCGCCGCCGGCAAGTCAGTGCAGGCCATCGGAGTGCGCTATGACGAGGTGCTACCCTTGCTGGATGCCTGCGGCGGCAAGGGCCTGTTCATCACGACCAACGCCCCCACCGAGGAGAAGGCGCGCGAACTCGCCGCCCAGGCCAACGCCTACCGCTGAGGCGGCGCGACCAGCCGCGCCGAGTCCCTTTCCGCCGGGCGCCAGCGATGCCGGGCGTGGAGCGCCGGTCGGCCTCGACCGACTCACTCCGCCGGGATCAGCACAGCCTCGCGGGAGGGCGCCAGTAGCGGCAGCACCCCGCGCAGGGTCACGTAGTGGTCTTCCCAGGTGCTCGCGGTCGGCTTGGCCAGGCGCAGGGACCAGATTTCCCCCGCGGACGGCGCCGGGAGATCGACCTCGAACTGGTGCGTCTGCACGGCGTTGTCGACCTCCTGCACCACCTTGCCGGTGGCATCCACCAGCTTGGCCCCGATCGCCTCGCCCACGCTCTCGCCGGCGACCCGGATGCCGAAGGTCGTGGCGCCCTTGGGCACCCAGAAGAAGTACTCGCCAGCGGAGTGGATGAGCCGGATCGGCGCTTTGTCTTCCAGCAATGACAGCGGATGAGTGCTGCTCTTGAACGACAGGCGGTTCTGCTTCGGCTCCGCCGTGATGCGATAGACACCGGTCACCGGCGCTTTGAACGACACCTTGCTCTGCTGCTGGAAAGGCGCCTCTGCCGTGGCCACACTCTCGCCGGTCGGACCGGTCACGGTGATGGGCGCGGTCGTGCCAGCATAGCGACCCACCTGGTCGAAACTGACCCCGAGACCGACCTCATCGCCGGCCTTGGCGTAGAGCATGAAGAAGCCCGTGGTACGCACCTGGGCGAAACCGAAGGCACACTTCTCGGCGGGGACCGCTGCCGCGGGCTGCAGCTTCAGCCCATCGAGGCTGACCCGCGGGTAGACCTTCATGGCGGTGATCGGCAGCCACTTGGCCAGCAGCTCGGCGGTCAGGGCTACTTCCGAACGCTGGCCACCGCGCTCCAGAATCAGGGTGCCGCCGAGGTCCCGGATGGGCACGCCACCGCCGCGGTCGAGGTAGGCCAGAGGGGTGCGCTCCACCTCGTCGCGCACCAGGGTGCGGACGAAGCTCACCCCGCCCATCGGGTCCGCCGACTTAGGGCCGCTGGAGAGCACGATCGGCGCGGGCTGCGGCGGCGCCTCGGCGCTGCCCAGCAACTGGCAGTCGGTCAGGGTCAGGCGGCAGCGGTTCGCCGGCTTACCGACCGTGAGGATGGGCGCGGTGGCGGACTCGAAGACACAGTTCACCAGCTCGACGGTGCCGTCGACCGCCAGCTCGGGCGTGTCTCCCGTAATCAGGCCGAAGGCGCCGCCGCCATTGCCCGAGGCGCGGCAGTTCTCCAGGCGCACTGACATCGGCTCCGAGCTGGCGTTCAACGGGGCAACGTAGAGCACGTAGGCGCTGCTCTTGTTGCCTTGGCTGACGCAGTTGCGCATAACGCAGTTGACCAGGCGTTCCTGGGGATGATTGGGCTCGAAGTCGATGCCGGCCTGCGGCGCGGTGCCGGCGGTGTCGCGCAGCACCGTGTCCTCGATGAGCAGATTCTCCGCCGTGATGACGCTGATGCCCTGGCGGTAGTTGCGCTCGCAGATGACGTCCTTAATGTGGATATCCTTGTTGGTCACCCACTGCGTCGCGGTGCCGAGGTAGATGCCATCGCCGCCGCTCTCTGCCAGGGTCAGCCCGTAGACGTTGATCTTGCTGCAACTGCGGATCGACAGGCAGTGCCGCCACTCGGCCCGCGTGTACAACTCCGGTTTGTCGTAGTCCGCGCGGCGCATGCGCAGGGTCGCCTTGTAGCCGCGCAAGGTGATATTCTCGCAGTTGGTCGCACTCAGCAGGGCCGCGTTCGTCTCCTTGAACTCGCCCGCCTTGGCCAAGACCTCAACGCCTTCCTCGAACACGATCTCCTGGTTGCTGACCAGGCGTAGCGGCGTCACGATCCACGGTTTTCCCAGGTTGTCCACGATCAGCTTGGGCACCTTCGAGTCGATGGCTGCCTGGAGTGCCTGGGTCGAGTCCGCAGGATCAAAACCCCACCACGAAGCCTTGGCCTCCTTGAGGGCGCCCGCAGCCACCCCCGCGATGCCGTCGGGGTTGGGGGC
>CAIZKT010000559.1:0-2949 GCA_903933565.1 uncultured Victivallales bacterium
CCCGACGGTCGGCGCTCCCCGGCAGGCATGGAGCGGCCGCGGCTCGCGGCCAGAGCCGACCCGACGGTCGGCGCTCCCAGGCGGATAGGAGACGACGGTACATGCGCATCAACATCGAGTCCAGGGTTACGCTGTTCTCCGACGAACAACTCAAGACGGTGCTCGGCCATGCCTTGACGGTCTTGGGTCAGACGCCCTTTCGCATTCAAGGCACGGACGAGGTATTCGACCTGCTGCGCGCCTTTGGCTGTACCGTCGCTGGCGAGTTGGTGCGTTTTCCGCCGACGGTCATAGAGAAGGTCCTGGCTCGCTGCGAGAGCGACCGGCGGGCCTGGCAGGCGCGTCCGCCGACGCCCGCGTCCGCCCCGGCTGAGCTCAGCGTCTTCACCCATGGCCAGGCGCTGCATCTCTGCGATCCTGAGACGAACACCTTGCGCGAGGCCAAGACCTCCGACCTGGCGGCGTGGTGCTGGTTTGTCGAGGCCCTGGGCATCAGCGAGCGCTCCCATCCCACCTTCATTCCGACCGACGGGCCGGTCGGTTCGGCCGACTTCCGCACTTTCAGTACGATTCTGCTCAACAGCAGCCGGCCGTACCGGGTCTCGGTCTACAGCGCTGCCATGTTGCCCTTCTTCATCGAGGCCTGCGCCGCGGCCAAGGGCTCCCTCGAGGCGGTCAAGGCCGATCCGGTCTTTGCGGCCAAGTGTTGGGTGACCTCTCCCTTCGTGCTGGATCGCGAGAATATCGAGATCGCCATGGGGGCGAGGCGGTTGCTGGGTCAGCCGGTCGAGTTTGGGCTGATGCCGGTGGCGGCCGCCTCGACGCCGGTGACCGTGGCCGGGGCGCTGGTGCAGAACACCGCCGAGTGTCTGGCCGTCAGTGCCCTGCGCCTGGCCATCGACAACCTGCCCCAGCACATCTGCGGCAGCAGCGCCATGATGGACATGCGGCACGGCTTCCCGCGGCAACTGGGGCCCGATCTGTTCCTGCACGCCCTCGCCGGCCGCGAAATGGATGACTTCCTCTACCGCGGCAGCCGCAGCACTCATGGCTGGGGCTGGTGTGGCGCCGGCGCGGCCACCGTGAGCGCCCAGTCGGTACTGGAGAAAGCCCTCGGCTTCGGCCTGGGCATGGCCATGGGCGTGCGCTCGTTCGGCGTCGGTTGCCTGGCTTTCAGCGACGTCGGTAGCCCGGTGCAGTTACTCATCGATCTCGAACTGGCCGACTACGCCCGCCATCTCTACCGCGAGGTCAGCCTGGACGACGAGCATCTCGGCCTGGACACCATCCTGCAAACCGCGCCCAGCGGCGGACGGTACCTCGGGACGGAGCACACCGCCGCCTTCTTCCGCGAGGAGTGCTGGCTGCCTGGACTGTGCGACTTCCGCGCTTTCATGGCCTGGGCCAACCAGCCCAATGACATCGTCGAACGGGCCCGCCGTCGGGCTCTCGAGGTCTATCGTAAGGCGACCAATCCCTGCGTGCTGTCCGACGCTTGCCAGCAGCACCTCCGTGCCCTCCAGCGCGACGCCGAAAGGCAGGCGCTGAGCGCGGGTTGACGCGCGGAGCGAGAAAGAGAGCCGGCACCCCATGTCTGCGCCATCCGCTCCCGCCTCGGGCCCCACCGCAGTATTCAACCGAGCCATGGTCAGCATGTTGCTGATGGTCGTCTTCGTCGGGCTGGGGGAGAAGATGGCCGAGCGCTTCCTGCCGCTCTACCTGGGGGCGCTGGGAGCGGGGCCGGCCCTCATGGGTGCGCTCAACGGCTTCGACAATATCCTGTCGGCGCTCTACTCCTACCCCGGGGGCTGGATCAGCGACCGCTTCGGCTACCGGCGCGCCCTGGTCATCTTCACCCTGCTGGCGTGCTGCGGGTACCTGGTGGTGATCCTGGTGCCGACCTGGTGGGCGGTCTTTCTGGGCTCGCTATTCTTCATCTCGTGGACGGCGATCTCCCTGCCGGCCGTGATGAGCCTGATCAACCGCAGTGTGGCTAAGAACCGGCGCGTCCTCGGGGTCAGCATTCACTCGTTGGTCCGTCGCCTGCCCATGGCACTGGGACCGGTCCTGGGCGGGGTCATCATCGGCTGGCTGGGGCTCACCCAGGGTGTCCGCCTGGCCTTCGGCGCCGCCCTGGTGCTGGCGCTGGTGTCGGTGGCGCTGATGCTGCTCTTCGTTGAGGATGCGCCGGACAGCATGCGGCCCCCGGCGCCCTTGCGCGAGTCTCTGCGCTGGTTCTCGCCGGAGCTGCGGACGCTGCTGGTCGCCGACATTCTGATCCGCTTCTCTGAGCAGTTACCCTACGCCTTCCTGGCGGTCTGGGTCTGTACCCACCTGGGTCAGAACGAACTTGCCTTTGGCTGGTTGACGGCCATCGAGATGGTCGTGGCCATGGTCGTCTACCTGCCGGTGGCCCGGATGGCAGACCGCGGCGGCAAGAAGCCCTACATCGTCACCACCTTCGCGTTCTTCACCGCCTTCCCGACCGTGCTCTACCTGGCCGGCAAGGTCCCCGAATGGCTGGGCCGGCCGGGGCTGGTCCTGCCGTTGCTGGTCGTGGCTTTCGTGGTCCGCGGCCTGAAGGAATTCGGCGAGCCGACGCGCAAGTCCCTGATCCTGGACCTGGCCCCCGAGGAAGCCAAAGCCGCCACCTTCGGCGCCTACTACCTCATCCGCGATGTCATCGTCGGCGTGGTCGCCTTCGGCGCCGGCTGGCTCTGGACCCTGGCCCCGGGCTGCAACCTGGCCGTGGCCACGGCCTTCGGCCTGGCTGGAACCCTCTACTTTGCCTGGCGTGGCAAGGATCTGAGCTGAGTCGGGGCTGTTTTAAGATAACGGGCACGCTTGCGGTTCGGTTCAGTGTCCCGCCTTTAGGCGGTCTTAGGGTGGGGGGATTCCGGCTTCCGCCCTGCGGGCGGCCCAGCCTGTGGCTGGAAAGCCGGTACACCG
>CAIZKT010000560.1:0-1904 GCA_903933565.1 uncultured Victivallales bacterium
AGGAATTCGAGATCAACATGCTGCGCTGCATCTACTGCGGCCTGTGCCAGGAAGTCTGCCCCGAAGAAGCCATCTTCCTGCAGAGCCAGTATTCGCTGACCGGCCTGACGCGCGAATCGATGGTCAATAATAAGGTGAAGCTTTACGAACTCGGCGGCACCCTTCCTGACGGCCACCACAAGTGGGACAAGAAGAAGGAAGAGGCCGAGAAGCAGGCCGGCGGCGGGCACTGAGCGGCATAAGCAGCATGTTGATCAGTTGATCGGTTGGCCA
Source organism: uncultured Victivallales bacterium (assembly GCA_903933565.1). Classification (GTDB taxonomy): domain Bacteria; phylum Verrucomicrobiota; class Lentisphaeria; order Oligosphaerales; family JAFGRS01; genus CAILUI01. The sequence continues at coordinate 274 of CAIZKT010000560.1, forward strand.
GTTGGCCAGAGATGGAGGAACATCGCCATGATTGTGGCTTCTCTGCCGCCATGCTTACGCCTTAAGGCTCGACCCGTCGTTCGCCTCCGTCTGGCCAACCGGCCAACTGGTCAACCGTTCAACTAAACCGCGGGCTTTAGCCCGCGGTCGGATAATCCGTATATCCCTTCGGGCCGGAGGCGTAGAAGGTGGCTTCGTCGGGGGTGTTGAGCGCGAGGTTTTCCTGCAGGCGGTGCGGGAGATCGGGATTGGAAAGGAATGGCACGCCGTAAGCAACGGCATCGGCCCAGCCTTCGGCGATGGCCTGTTCGGCCTGCGCGCGATCGAAACCACCGGCGGTGATGAGCACGCCCTTGAAATCTTTGCGGAGCTCCTTGGGGCCGACGCCGCTGGTCGCACCGTGCGCGATGTCCTGGGCGGTGACGCGCGTGACGTGCGCGTAGGCGAGCTCGAGCTTCGAGAGCTCGCGGAGAAGGTAACCGAAGGTCTCGGTCGGGTTGGCGTCGGACATGTCATTGAACACGCCACCGGGCGAGAGACGGATGCCCACGCAATCGGAGCCCCAGATGGAGATGACGGCATTAGCGACCTCGAGGGTCAGGCGGGCGCGGGCGGCGAGGGAGTTGCCGTAGCCGTCGGTGCGGGTGTTGGTGCCGCTGCGGAGGAACTGGTCGAGAAGGTAACCGTTCGCGTTGTGGATCTCGACGCCGTCGAAGCCGGCTTCCTTGGCGAGGCGGGCGCCCTTGACGTACTCGGCGACGATGCCGGGAATCTCTTCGATGTGCAGGGCGCGGGGCGTCACGTAGTCGGCCATCTCTTTGCCGGTCCAGACCTGGCCCTTCGCCTTGATGGCAGAGGGGGCGACGGGCAGTTCGCCATTCGGCTGGTAGTCCGGGTGCGAGATGCGGCCGACGTGCCAGAGCTGCAGGAAGATGCGCCCGCCCTTGGCGTGCACGGCGGCAGTGACCTTCTTCCAGCCGGCGACCTGTTCGTCGGTGTAGATGCCCGGGGTGTTCGGGTAGCCATGGCCGCGGGGCGAGACCGTGGTCGCCTCAGCGATGATCAGGCCGGCGCTGGCGCGCTGGGCGTAGTATTCGGCCATCAGGTCCGTCGGGACGTTGGCGCCTTCGGCCCGGCAACGGGTCAGCGGGGCCATCAGGATCCGGTTAGGCAGCGTGAGGGCACCGACTTTAAGAGGAGAAAAGAGGGAGGACATTTGCGGAAGATAGTGGGCGAGAGGACAAGAGGACAGGAGGAAAGGAGGCGGGGAAGGTGGGTGCGGATTGCGGTTAGCGGTTGGCGGATAGGAAGAGACAGCGGGGCAACTTCCAGGTGACGGGTGACGGCCATCAGGGGACTACATGAGGCAGGGACAGGGGCACGGACAGGTTTCGATACCTAGGGAGAGGGACGGGCGCAGTGACGGTATCTACTGCGACTGTCCCGGCGTCTGCCCCTCAGCATCGGAACCGTCCCTGTCCGTGCCCCTGTCCCTGATAGAAAATCCAGCTAGGTCGTGACGCGGTCCCGACCCTACCCACGCAATGCATGCCTGCCGATCGGCTTCACAAAGGTTCAATTAGGTTAATTGCCCAACCGCTAACCGCCCACCGCTATCACCCCCGAAGCCC
>CAIZKT010000561.1:0-14160 GCA_903933565.1 uncultured Victivallales bacterium
CCTACAAGCAAACCCCTACGGAGCTGACTTGCGCCCGGGCACGCTGGGGGTCAGTTGCAGACCGAGAGGGGGGACGTACAGTGTTCATCGCGCTGTTAGCAATGCCTGCCTGCCGTGGAGATGGTACCTCATGAGCCCTGCATGCTGGCCCCGCTGGTGTGACGATCTTAAGGCCTTGGTCGGCTGTCACAGCACGCCAGGAGATGAAGATGAGGTGGCTCGCTGCTTGCGGACTGCCTGGGAGGAGGCTGGCTGGACCGTTAGCCTTCACGGCCGCTCCGCCATTTCGGCACGGCGGCCACGGGGCCGTAATCGTCAACCGACGTTGCTGGTCTGCGCCCACATGGACTCGCCCGGGTTCAGCATTGAGCGTATGGGTGGGGACGTCACCTCGGTGATCACGCTGGGCAAGCCGGTTTTCGCGGGGCCGGTGGCTGAGGCGGTACTGAAGACACGGGACGACCGGGTCTGGTTGGTGTTGCAGCGCGAGGAGCTTGAGCTGGGGCGGGAGAAGTACTGGATGCCGACGCTGCCCGGGACGCGTCCCGGTGACCGGCTGTGCTTCCACGGCGGCCTGGAACTGGCTGCCGACGGTGGTTTGAGCGGGCCGTTCCTCGACAACCGGCTGGGCTGTGCGGTGCTCTGTGAGATAGCCCGGCGCCTGGCGACGGCGCCGACCGGCGTCAACCTGGTGCTGGGCGCCACCGCCAGCGAAGAGATGGGGGGGTTCGGCGCGCCGGTTCTGGCGCAGGCGATTCAGCCGGACCTGGTGCTCTGCCTGGACGCCACCTACGCCAGCGCCGAGCACGGCGTTCGTCTGGGCGCCGGGCCGGTGCTAACGCTCAGCGACGCCTCGGTCCTGCTCGGCTGCCGGGAGCGCGATCGGGCCCTGGAGTTTGCGGAGTCCGCCGGCATCCCGCTGCAAACGGAGGTCTACAACCACAGCGGCACGGATGCCCGCGCCTTCCCGCGCCTTGGCTTGCCGGGGCGGGTCTGCCCGTTACTCCTGCCGACGACGGGCAATCACTCGCCCTTGGAGGGGGCGGCGCGGGCTGACCTCGAGGCTCTGGTAGAGCTGTTGTGCGCCATCAGTGCCCCCAAGGCCTGGCGCTCTTTCTTCATGCCAACCTTCTGAACGCGAGGCGGTGATGGACGCGCGCTGTCAGATCGAGACGCGGTTTCTGGTGCTGCGTCTGACGTCCTACTCCGACACGAGCCTGATCGTGGCCGGCCTGACCCCCGGGCTGGGGCAAGTCCACTTCCTGGCGCGCGGCGCCAAACGCCTGGGGCCGAAGCGCTTTCCATTGCTTGATCTATTTCGGGTATTGCAGGTGAGTTATCGGGATACGGGGGCGGAGCTGCACCGTCTGGGGGGCGCGGACCTGGTGGCAGACCACGCCGGGGTAGCGCGTCACCTGACGGCCTTTCAGACTGCCGGCTGGCTGGCGCAGTTTGCGCTGGCCAATGCACCGGCGGGCCTGGGTCAGGAGGCTCTGTTCGAGGCCTTGTGTGTCGGCCTTGGCAGGTTGGCCGGACTGCGGCCCGAGGACGATGCGGTGGCGCTGGCGGACTCGGTGGTGGTCGGGGTCCTGCTTGCCTATCTGCGGGAGGGTGGCTGGCTGGCGGAGCAGGATGGCGACATCCGGGCCGCCGAGCAGTGCGAGCGACTCCTCGCCATGGCTGCAGGTCAGGCAGCGCCGCCTCGGTTGACCGCCGCTAACTGGCACGCACTGCGCGCTTGGGCCGTCGACCTGGCAGAGGCTGCCGAGTGCCAGATGCCGGCGCGCGCCTGAAGCCGGGCCCGGGCTGCGTCAGGTCCGGCGCGGATCGCGTCGGCAGAACCCCACGGCAAGGCCAAGGCAGAGCAGCGCTAACGCGCCGGGCTCGGGGGTGTGGTAGTAGACCCAGAGCGTACCGGTGATGGTCGCGTCGCTGAAGTCACCTTCGGGGGGCAGTTTCCCCCAGCCGCCACCCGGCTGGGGGAAGGTCAGCCAGTTCACCTGGTCCGTGGTCGGCGCGATGGTCGCCGTGATGGTGCCGGAACCGGTGAAGAACGCCAAGTCGGTCGAGTTCGTGGAGCTGTAGGTGGAGGAGTCCGACCCGCTTGGGGAGGGGTTGTAGAGGTAGACGCTGGAGTAGGCCGGGAGCGCGACCGTACTGTGGTAGGACGGATCCGCATCAACGACCTGGCCGGTGAGCAACGTCTCGCTGACCGCCACGTTCGTCCCGAAAACTACGTCTACGGTCTGGGACACCGCGTTTGCATTTGTCACCACCAAGTCGGCGGTCAGGGTTGCCTGAAACACCAGACCGACCCGCAGCAGACTGTTGTTCGGATCGAGGTGCGAGGGGTCCGTCAGGGTCTCGTTGAACTTGGCGATGTAGAGGGTATCCTGCCAGTCAGAAACCGGCATGGAAAACGAATATGAGTAGGCGTAGATGTTGGCCGCGGCGCGCGGCGACAGCAGCAACCCCAGAGTCAGGCCCACAAGCGCCAGGACTCGGGCGGAAAAAACAGACGCCCCCGCCAGAGCCCCATCCGCCACGGCCGTATTGGTTCGCTTCTTTGACATGGACTTCTGCACTGTCGTAACCGAGTGATTGCGGGTCGTAGTCAAAAGGACCCAGCATCGGTGTCTGTATTAATATAGGTTACGCTAGACCAAGGCGCAAGCCCGCCTGCGGCTCCGTCCCGCAGGCTCATGGACGCTTCTTTTGCAGCTTCAATCCAGGGTCTCCCAAGAGGGTGTAGATGCGGCGGGCATCCACCTCATTTTCGGGGGCTGTGGTTGGGGGTACGAGACCACGGAGGGCGAGGATCACGGCATCTCCGAGGCGCGGGGAGGTGGTGCTGCACAGGGCCGTGAAGACTTTTTGATCGATGGACCTGGACGCGGTGTTGTAGGCCAGTGCCGAGGGGGCCAAGACCGCGATGGCGCCGCCATTGGGTTTCAGCACCAGGACCTCGCCCAAGCTATCGTATCCCGGGATTTCGAAGCGGTTGATGACACAGGAGGCGGCCACCAGCAGAGCGAGGTGGTCGTTGGAGATGGTCAGGCTCGGCACGTCGGCGGAGGTGAGCAGGCCAGCGCGGCTGAGGCGGTCCGTCCCGCCATGGCCGAGCCAGTTGACAAAGCGCGTGCCGCCGGTCATCGACTGGAGGAAGCGGCTGCGGGCGTCGGCCAGGGCCAGTTCGGACAGGTAGACCCGTTCCAGGGACGAACCGGCGAAGGTTGCCGCGGCGAGAGCCTCGGCATCAAGCGGGAAGTCACCGCCGTTGTCCGGGGTATCGGCGCTGAGGATCAGGTCCAAGGGGCTCGAACCGGCCGCGGCCGTCTCGTAGCCGATGATTTTGGCGATGACGGCGCTGAGTTCGCTGGCGTTCATCACCGGCAGACGTCCCACCGCGATTTCGGGGAGGCCGTCATCATTGCGGACGTCACCGAGGCTAATGTCCGAGGCAAAGAGGCCGTAGGGATTGTGGGTCAGTAGGGGCGGGAGCAGGTTGTCATTGAGGCCCTTGATGTTGCAGTAGTCGTAGGTGCCATCGCCGATCAGGACCACGTAACGAGGCTTGGTCTTCCACTGGTTGTAGGCGGTAGTCAGGAAGCTGCGCAGGGCCGTCGGCTCCGCCAGCCCGAAGTTGAATTCATCGTAGACCTCGGTGAGGTTAACGACCATGGAGGTGAGGCCATTTTGCCGACGATGCTGGGCCAGCACCTCAGCGGCGGCCAGCATGTCCGTCGGCGCGATGATGACGTGCTCGATCTTGGTGGTAAGCGCCCGCAGGGCGGAGGGATACACGGGCGTTCCGGTCGGGGTGGCAAGAGCGGCGGGGACGAAGGCGACGTAGCGGTTGTTGGGGTTGGCCGGCATCAAGCTTACCGAGTACGTCCCCGCCACGGCGGCAGGGCCGATGGTCAGATTGGTGAGGGTCAACGTGCGGGTCGGGTCGGTGATATCGAACACCTGAATGGCGGGATCGGTAAAGCCGATCACCGTGACGACGGGGTTGCCATCGGCGCGGAAGCTCAACTGGTTGCTGACGGCCTTGCAGGCACGTGGATAGGTCAGGTCGATCCAGTCCAGGTAGCAGGTGCTGCTGCTGACCCCCCCGGCCAGCAGGGCTCCCACCTTGATGGTGTTGTTGCCTGGGACCAGCAGGGTGGCGGGGAAGAGCAGATCGACGGTGTGCGGGGTGAAGCCGTCCCACTGCGAACGGCCCAGCACGGTGCCGTTGAGGCTGATTTCAACCAGATGGTCGGCGGGTGCCGCGGAGTCACTGCCGCCATGCAAGCGCACCGTGACCCCCGCGTTGCCGGTGCGGGTGCCGAGCTGGGTGAGGTTCGTGGTGACCGTCCGGCTTCTGAAGGATGGTACAGGGGCCGCAGGAAGCAGCGAGCCCCAGGCCCACAGGCCATCCTCGGGAGACGCCACCACGCTCACAAGGCTCACCAGATCCTGCTCAAGATGCAGCACATCCAGGAAGCTGGTGGCACTGACGGGGGCCGGCATTCGGCCATCCACGGCACGCAGGGACGGGACAAGGCCCTGCTCCAGCCAGTAGATGTTGGTCTTGGTATAGGGCGAGACCGGCGGCCGGGCGTAGAAGTAGAGCCCCTCGCCGCCGACGGCACCGACACTGCCGACCGTCCTGGCCTCGCAGGTCACCTGCAACTGTCGGTACTGGATGCCGTAGCGCACCACCTCGGGGGCGACGCCCAGGCCGGTCGCGATGGCCGCCACGGAGAGGTACTTCATGCCCTCGGTGGTCACCGGAATCTTCATGTGGGTCGTCAGACTGCGCAGCACCAGAGCCGGGGACGGGCTGGCTTTGGCGGAGACTGAGGTCTTGCTGAGGGCGAGGCCGTTGGTCAGGGCCGGCTCCGTACGCTCGGCGGCGCGCGCCGCCTTGTCGGGGTCGGCGGGGTGGGCGCTGCCACCCAGCACCAGACTTGCGCTAGAGAACGTCTGGCCTTTGCGGGTGGGCGCCGGGGTCCGGAGCGGACTGACGCCATCCCCGGCGACCTCGGTGCTGGCTCCAGCCGCCAGGGGAAGGGTCAGGAAGAACGGCCCATGGAACAAGGCAGCGCCGAAGGTCGGTAACTCCTCGACCCAGTAGCGGCAGGTCGTGCCAGGGATCGCCGCGTCGTCCAGGACCGCGTAGACCCCGCCCTGGGGCTCGCCCACCGCCGGGATCGGCTCGGCGGTGACCCGGATGCGGCCGCTGTCGCCTGCCGTCTCGCGGTACAGGTTGAAGGCCACGGAGCCGACCTCGGAGGCGGTCTCCCAGCGCACCACCGTGCCGAACTCGGCGAGGGTCACGCCGAGGCGAGAGACGACGGCCACCGTGGCCATACTGGGTAGCCGGTCCAGGAAGTCCCGGCCGGGGTAGGCGGTGGCGGCCACGACATTAACCGCGATCTGGCTGAAGCCGTTGCTATTGGCGTTGCCGTCGAGGTCATTGGTGCTGCTGTAGTCGGTCGGGTCGGTTTCGACCACCACGTACTTGCCGAAGGCGAACCCGGAGAAGGCGTAGCGTCCGTCGCTAGCGGTATTGGCCGTGGCCACCAAGGGCTCGCCGGTGTCGTACCTGCCGTTGGCATTGGTGTCGAAGCGCAGTTCCACCAGCACGTTGACGATGGGGTACTCGGTATCGGCGAGATTCCCATCGTTATCGGTATCCTTGCGGACCTGGCCAGCGATCGAGGCGTTGCTGCGATAGCCGAAGTCCTGATCCAGGCGGGTTGGGGCGGCATTGGTCAGCGCCACGGTGGCGGTGCTGTTGCCGCCGCCGTCGGGGTCGACGCTGTTGACGGTCAGCCCGCTGGGCAGGTTGCCGGGGTTGACCGTGACGCTGTAGCTCACCCCGCCGACTGTGGCGCGCAGGCCACTGAGTGTGTACAACCCTTCCGCGCCGGTGGTCACCACGACGGTATCGGTGTCACCGTCACCATCCATATCACCGCTGAGGGTGACCTGGACGCCGCTGATGCCCTCGCCTGCGTCCCAGACCCCGTTGTTGTTGACATCGGCGAAGATGCGGTCGCCGATCGACCCCGCACCGCGGTAGCCGAAATCGACATCGGTGCGGGTCTGCCCGACGGCGAGAACGACGCTGGCACTATGGTCGAGGCCGCCGTTGAGGTCGTAGGTCTGCGTCAGCCCGCTGGGGAGGGTGGAGGTATCGACGCGCACCGTGTAGCTCCCGGCGGCGCGGTTGCCAATGCTGTAGCTGCCATCGGCGGCGGTGGTGGCATTCGGCTCACCTGCGGTGTAGCTGCCGTTGTTGTTGCTGTCGATGTAGACGCGCACGCCGCCGATGCCGGGCTCGCCTGCATCCTGTACCCCGTCGCCGTCGAGGTCGTCCCAGACGCGGTCGCCAAAGGCCGAGGCGTAGAGATGGTCCGTGATCGTCGCCGTGGCGTTGATCCCTTCCGTGCCCTCGTTAGCCGTGGCGGTAAGGGTGTAGTCGCCGGCCAGGTCGATGGTATGCCAGACATATTCGTAGGTCTTGGACCAACTGTCGCTGGCGACGACCTCGGACGCGCCCAGCGTCGGGCTCACGTCGCCGCTGGTGCCGGGACCGTCGATGACCAGGCCAACGCTCGTGATATCGCTGGCGCCAAACGGGTCGGTAACCCTGACGCGCACGTAGCGCAGCACGGTGATCGAGGCGTCGGTCAGTGGGCTGCCGTTCGGGTAGGCCGCGTCGTAGACATCGAAGGCGGGAACGGCGATGATGCTGGTGGTCGGCAGGACGATCTTGGACGGGTAGGTGCTGCTGTCGTAGCGGAGCTGGAACGCGACCCCGCTCTGGGTCGTGGTCACGGTCAGCACGATGGCTTGCCCCGCCGCGATGTTCACATTACCACCCAGGCTGCCGGTCCAGGTGAGCAGGCCGGCGCTGTAGCTCGGGCTGCTGAGGGTGAGGAAGGGCGTCCCGCCCACCGACAAAACAGCGCTGATGGTAGGGTTCGCCGGCATCGAGCCGCTGATCACGTTGACGTAGTTGGTGACCGTGATGGAAGCTCCAGAGGCCATGGCAAACGGCAAGGCGAAGGCGGGCGACTGGGTGAATACCGCCTGAGTCACCGTCGCCGCTTGCCGGATTCCCGCCGCGACGATGGACCACGGCTGACTTGCGCTTGAGCTATACGAGTGGGTGACGGTGGCAGCCCCAGGCTCCGTGCTGGCGGCGCCCGCGAGGGTGCTCGCCGGATTGGAGATGGTCTGGTTCCAGGCCAGGGTCTGGCCGGACCCGCCAGGCAGACTGAGGGTCGGCGAACCGTCGAAGGCTGTGGTGCCGAAGACCAACTGGCCCGTCGCCGAGGTGACGTTGACGGTTGAGGTTGTGCTCGTGCCCTGCGCCGTGGCAGCGGTGCCCAGCGGCGTCGTCTGGTCGACCCCGGCGAAGGTTGTCGCCCCCACGGTGACCGTGCCGCTGCCGCTCAGAGTGACCACCACGTTAGCGGCACCGGAATTCGGGTTGAGCAGGCTGTAGATATAGCTCCGCACCTGCGTTCCCGAGCTGGCCTGGCTGGCAACGGAGGTCAAGCTGCTGCCGCCGTAGGTCACGCCGGTCACGGTCGGTGCAGTGCTGCTTGAATTAATGCCGCCCACCGCCACGGCGACCAGCAGCAGCCGGTCGGAACCGCTTCCGGTCGTGTGACTGAAGCTGACAGAAGCTGGCTTAATCGAGACGCCACCGATGGCCCAATCGTCGTCCCCGGCGGTCCAGCTCATGGTCACACTGGCGGCGCCAGCTTCGGTACTGCCGCCGCCGCGCACATCGCTGGTACTATTGCCGCCGCTGTCCACGTCCCAGCGCTCGGTCTGGTTGGTGCCGGGGGTCATACTGGTCTGGCCCGCGGCGTTCGAGACGGTATCGAAGACCAGTTCACCCACCGCCGAGGAGACCGCGACGCTGGGGGTGGTCGAGCTTCCGGTAGCCGAAGCGAAGGTGCCCAAGGGCGTGGTCTGATCGACTCCGGTGAAGGTTGCGGCGCCGATGACCGCCCGTCCCGAGGCACTCAACGTAACCACGACATTGTTGGCCGCCGTCGGCGGGTTGACGAGCCGCCAGATTTCCATGCGAGTATTGGCCCCGTTGCTCTGTGCGCCAACCAGGGTGAGGGAGTTGCCGGCGTAAGTCACGCTGTTGACGTGCTCAGCACCCGCCCGCATGGAGACTCCCACCAGCAGCAGCCGGTCGGCGCCGGTCCCGGTCGTGTGCGAGAAGGTGAACGAGGTGCTGCTGCCGCTGGTGCTGCTGGTCGCATCAAATGCCAGAGGGACTTTGGCGGTGCTCGAGGTGGCATCCACGACGACGCTGGGGGTGGCGAGGGTGGCCGTGGTGGCCGTGGTGTTGTCAACCGGGGTTGCCGCCGGGTCGACGCGGTCGAGGGCCTGGCTGGGGTCGCTCAGGTAGAGCACTTTGCCCTGTGGGGTGGGGGTGCTGTCGCGTTTGTCGTAGAAGTCGTTGCCGGTCGAGTTCTGCCCGCTGCTGAGGGTGCGTGGAATCTGCCGGTCGTTGGGCGGCACCACGTCGACCGTGTTTGTGTAGCCGGTCGGCAGGAGTTGCACCGCGGTGTAGCTGCCGGGGGCCAGGTTCGTGAAGGAGTAGGCCCCGGTGTTCGAGGTCGTGGTGCTGGCCACGACGGTCGAGGAGGCATCCAGCAACAGCACGGTGACCCCGGCGAGGCCGACGGTGTCTTCCGCATCGATGACGCCATCGCCGTCCACGTCTACCCGTACCGCGCCAGCGAGGCTGGCCGGCCGGTAGAAGCCGGCGTCGAGGGTGTTGTTGGTGTCGCCGTAAGCGAGCGTCAGCGTCGCCGTCAGGCCGGTGCTGACCTGGGCGTCACTGTCGGTGCTGTCCGCCCCTTGGTCGGCCACCGTCCGGGCGTAATCGGGGACGGCAGCGAAGCCCAGGATGTACGAGCCCGCGGGCAGGCTGGTGAAGCTGTAGGCGCCATTGGCCGCGGAGGTCGTCGTGGCGATCACGTCCGCATCGTCCGCATTGCCGGCGATGCCATCGGGACCGTAGCCCGGGCGGTAGAGGTTGACGGTGGCGCCATACAGGCCGGTTTCCCCGACATCCTGCTGGCCGTTGCCATTGGTGTCGATCCAGACGAAGTTCCCCAGGGTTGCCGCCGCCGCATAGCCGGCGTCGAGGGTGAGATTCGACTGTCCGGCGGTGAGGGTAATGCTGGCGGTATAGCCGGAGGTCGCATTCGCATCGCTATCGCTCGCATCGGCGCCCTGATCGGCCAGGGTGAGGGCGTAGCCTGGCAGGGTGCCAAAGCCGACGTAGTAGGTTCCTGGCAGAAGGGTGGCGAAAGTGTACGCCCCGCCGCCGCTGCTGCTGGTCGTGGCCGCGATCGAGCCATTGGTTCGGTAGACGGTTACGGTCACGCCGTCCAGCCCCGGTTCGCCGACATCCTGTTGGCCGTTGGCATTGAGGTCACTCCACACCCGGTCGCCGAGGGTCACCGGCGCCACGTAGCCGAAGTCCACGTCGGTGCGTGTCTGATTCGCGGCCAAGGCGACGGTGGCGGAGTGGTCCAGGGCGCCGGTCAAGTCGTAGGTCTGTACCCGCCCGGCCGGGAGGGTGCTGGCATCGAGGCGCACCGTATACGTGCCGGCGACCAGGTTCGTGATGGTGTAGTTGCCGTCGGTCGCGGTGGTGGCCGCGGGTTCGGTGGCGGCGTCATAAGCCCCGTTGCCGTTACTGTCGACGTAAACCCGTACGCCATTGATGCCGGTCTCCCCGACGTCCTGAACGCCGTCGCCGTCGCTGTCGGTCCAGACACGGTCGCCCAGGCTGGCCGTGCTGCGGTAACCGAAGTCCACATTGGTGGCACTCTCGTGGGCGGTCAGGGTCCGGCTGGCCAGGTCTGCCGTGCCGGTGCCATCCAAATCATAGGTCTGGGTCGAGCCCACCGGCAGGGTGCCGATCTCCACCCGCACCAGAAACGTCCCCGCCGGCAGATTGTCGATGAGGTAGGTGCCGTTGAGGTCGGTCAGGGCGGATCTTTCCCCCGCGTCGAAAATGCTGTTGGCGTTGGCATCGAGATAGACCAACACGCCGGCGATGCCGGGCTCGCCGGCGTCCTGGACGCCGTCATTGTCACGGTCGTTCCAGATGAAGTCGCCGATGGAAGCGTCGTTGCGATAGCCGAAATCCACGTCGGCCCGGCTGGTCCCGCTCAGGGTCACCGTCGCGGTGTGGTCAGTGCTCGGCGCCGTCAGATCGTAGGTCTGGGCGTAACTGGCGGGCAGCGTGCTTGTGTCCACCCGAACGGTGTACGTGCCGTTGAAAAAGTTGCCGATGGAATAGGCGCCGCCGACGTCCGTGGTGGCGGAGGCCTCGGTGGCGTCAAACACCCCGTCGTTGTCGCTGTCGAGGTAAACCCGGACCCCCGCGATCGGCTTGTCGGTATAGAGTGTGCCATCGTCGGCAGCAGTGATGGTACCACTGCGGTTGGTGTCGAGATAGCCGTCGATCACCGGGTAGCCTTGGAAGGTGCCGTCGTCGCTGGTGTCGACGGTGCCACTGCCATTGACGTCCAAGCGGCCGTCGATCACGCGCATGGTGCCGATGTAGCCATCGTCGGCCGTGGTCCCACTGCCGCTGGCATTGATGTCCACGAGGCCGTCCACGATGGCGATGTCAGGCAGGAAGACGCGGTTGCCATCGTCGTTGGCGTCGGGTGTCCCGCCGCTGCCGTTGATGTCGATCGCGCCATCGACGACAGTGAAGCCCTGGAAGGTGCCGTCGTCCGCAGTGCTAATCGTGCCGCTGCCGTTGATATCCAGGTACCCGTCGATCACGCGCATGGTGCCGATGAAGCCGTCGTCGCTGGTATCCACGCCGCCGCTGCCGTTGATATCGACGCGGCCGTCTATCACGTTCAGGTTCACCCCGTTGGCATCCACGTCTTCCCACACCAGGTCGCCGATGCTCTGGGTGCCGCGGTAGCCGAAGTCCACCAGGGCGTTGTGGATCGTCGTCAGGGTCACCGTCGCTTCGTTGTCGGAGGTCGGAACGGTCAGATCATACGTCTGCGTGGCGCCGGTTGGCAGGGTGGTGGTATCGACGCGCACTTCGTACGAACCGGCAGTCAGGTTACCGATGTAATAGGTGCCGTCGTCGAAGGTGAAGGAGTTCGGCTCGCCGACATCGTACACGTTGTTATGATCCACGTCGATGTAGACGCGGATACTGTTGATGCCGGGTTCGCCGCTCTCTTGCACGCCGTTGGCGTTGCGGTCGACCCAGACGCGGTCGCCGACGCTGGCACCGGTGCGGAAGCCGAAATCCACGTCGGTCCGGTCCTGCGCCGCAAGAAGCGTAGCCGTAGCCACATAGGACGTTGCCACGCCATCGAGGTCGTAGGTCGGTCCATAGCGGGGGTCGATGGCCGCCAAGCTGGCAGGATTGACGCGTAGGGTGTAGGTGCCGGCCAGCAGGCCGTTGATGGCGTAGTCTCCGTTGCCGGCCGTGGTGGTCCAGGGTTCATTGGCGTCACGCACATTGTTGTTGTTGAGATCGGCATAGACGATGACACCATTGAGCCCACTCTCGCCACCGTCCAGGATCCCGTTACCGTTGAGGTCGTCCCAGATCCGGTCCCCGATGCTGCCATAGAGCAGGTCTGTCCATTCCAGGGGGATCTGTACCCCCATGGGCGTAACCGTCACATCGCCGGTATTGGTGATGCGGTCTGTGCCGGGAGTGAGACTGGCATAGGGGGCAATAACTGCCTGGAACACCACCTGCAGGGACTGCCCGTAGGCGATGCTGCCGGGGATACTGCAACCGGAGACGTCCAGCGGAAAGGTTGTACCGGTGCCATCGTCCGGGACCGGTACCCAGACCATCCATGAACCTCCAAGGCTGTACCGGTACTTCGTGGTGCCCGGGACATAGGTGGTATCGACCGGGAGACTATCCTGGATCTGGAACGGTCCCGGAATCGCCGCGCGGGACACGTTGTTGACCCGGAGATCATACTCCAGCGTGTCACCTGCGCTGCAGCGGCCGTCGCCATCGGCGTCGACGACGACGATGGACGCCTTGCCGGCGGCGCCCTCGCGCAGCGGCGGGATGATCGTCGCCACGTCCACGCCGGGCTGAGAGGCGCTGGCAAGGGCCGGGTCCTGGGCCCAGGCGGCGGCAATCTTCACCGTATCGCTCAGGCTGTAAACCAGCATTCCGCTCTGGTCGCCATCGGGATCAAAGAGCTTCTGCTGGTCGAGTTCCCGCAGGCTGTAGGAGACGTCGTAATGGTTACCATTGGGGTCGGTGTTAGCCCCGGCATTGTCGCCATTGTAGTCCACATAGATGGTCGCCGGGGTATGGCCGTTACCCACCGTGGTGAGGTAGACCGGGTTGCCATTCTCCGTTAGGTTGACGGTGGAGTAGGGATCACGGCCGATGCCCAGGCTCAACAGCACTTGGGTGGATAGGGACGGCTGGCCAATCAGCGCGAAGCCACCGTCCCAGGCCTGATTGTTGCCCACCGTCGCACTGCCGCCGTCCACGGCGCAAAACGCATAGAAGAGCTCTGGCGAGGCCCCCGTGGTGTAAAAGTGGTAGGCGGCGCCGCTGAGCAGAGACCCGGTCTTGGCGTAACTGCCGGCCGGGACGCTGAGGGTCGCCGTGGTATAGGCCGAGGTGCTGCTGCGGTAATCGTAGCTGACGGTGATGGCACTGGCGCCGGGATTGTAGAGGAACACCACGGTCGTACTCACCGTGCCGCCAAGTCCCGTGGCGGGGGTGGACACCGGCGCGTAGTAACTCGAACTCCAGCGGGAGATCGGCGTCAGGGACGTGTCGCGGCTCTGGTAGTTCGAGCCCGGCCGTCCGGCAACAAGCACCACCTGCACCGGCATGTCGGACAAGATCCGGCCGCCCACGTTGACAGTGTCCCGAAACAGGCTTTGCCCCTCGGTCAGGGTCACGGTCTCCTCAAAGACCCCGTTGTTATCCTTGTCGATCTGCACCTGGGCTCCGTGCGGCCCGGCCGAGACGGCCAGCGCCGCGTAGGCGAACATGTCGCTATCCGTCGCGGTCGCCATATCCACCCCGATCGGGCTGCGATACTCGGTGCCCCAGAGGCCATACTCATAGACCTCAAAACAGCCGGCAAGCAGGGTCTGGGTGGACTGCGGAAAGGTCGTCTTGGTCACCGAAATAGACTTGGACGCGGCAATCTTGTCGCGGGCATCGTAGTCAAAAACCGTCAGCACAGTGGTAGTGTCGACAAAGTTTCTCAGGCTGAACACCGTGCCGGCCGGGATCAAGTCGCCGGGATTGCCGGGCGGATAGCCGTTGGCCGGGTTGCCGTCACCGAAGATCAGCGTGGTGGACTGGACCGGGCTGAGGATGTCTTCCTCGTAGCCGTCTTCCCACTGATCGTACCAGATGACAGTGTTGTCGGAGGCGGTCGAAAACGTGATAAACACCGCTAACGGATTGGTGGCGGCAGCGTTGATCGCCGCAAAGGCGGTCAACTGGGTGTCCTCAGGAAAGGGCACGTAGTAGACCTGCGAGGGCGGCGGGTTCACCGCCCAGGCTTGGCCGCCAGCCAGGGCGAAGAAGACCGCCACAGCCAGCCGCAGGCGGGTCGCGACCATCGCCACCAAACCGCCTCGACGCGCCTGCAACTGTCCGGCGCGACCCATCCCGCCGACAGTCCCAGGGCCAAACAGAGTTAGCACACTCATGGCACGTCCCCACAGGCAAGCCCAGACCGGCCAACCCACCCAGCCGCCCTTCCTGTCAGAGGAGGCGGCTCAAGGGCCTGGCACCCAAGACGCATAGTCCTGAATATAGTGCGCCGTAAACGCTGCGACACCTTGCAGTAAGGACATTTGCGGCGAAAATACGACCGAAACTGTGTGGTTTGACCGGTCCTGGTATCAAGGGTTCCGTCGCCCCCGCCCGTATTCGGAGGCGCGGCCCTATGGACTGCGGGGGCAACGACCGCCCGACGGCGGGCACGACACCGCTTTGGCTGGGCCCCTGGCGGGGCCTCTGCCGCGCACACTCCATATTCGGAGGCGCGGCCCTATGGACTGCGGGGGCAAAGCCCGCCCGACGGCGGGCACGACACCGCTTTGGCTGGGCCCCTGGCGGGGCCTCTGCCGCGC
>CAIZKT010000562.1:0-3878 GCA_903933565.1 uncultured Victivallales bacterium
GACTTCAACCGGGAAAGTGCTTGTTCCACGCACCGATGATCTCCTGAAGATGGGCTTCAGGTCCTTCCCGAAAGACTGTTGGTGTCATGCAATCGTTCCGTAAGACCGCCGATCCGGATTCCAATCGAGTGGCGTAGACTGGTCGATTCGATCTCCTCAGCAACCCGTCCAAGGACCGGATCCATGGCTTTTTCAGCGAAGATCGTTGGCGACGAACTGGTTCTGCGAATCCCTATGAATACCAAACCTGAGAAGTCTGCCAGCGGCAAGACGTTGGTGGTCGCCTCCACCTACGGGAACAAAGAAACCGACTGTGTGGTGGACGGCAAGAAGGTGATCGTCGGAGTCAACGCCTACATCCCGAAGAAGTAGGGCGTGGACACGCCTCTGAGCCTTCAATCCTGACTCGGTGGCAACTGGAACCGTCCCGCCACCACGCCCTCGACTGAGATATCTTCATCGAGGGATTCCCACCGCAACGCCGTGCCTCCAACCTCCAATCGCACTTCGGCCAACGCCGCTTCGCTCGCTTCCTTGAGCCTGAAGAATCGATGTGCGGGAAATCCAATGACCCGCTGGTCGGTCAACTCCACGTAGACCATCCGGCCCTCAGTCCACGCTTTCGTCGCCACGGCTTCGGTTTCCTGATGGATGGTGCTCATCATATTTCTCCAACAATAGGTCGATGTGTTCGTAAACCAGCCGTTCCATTTCCCTCACGGCATGTGCCGGAACAGAACGATTTCGGGCCAAGGCGACGGGATCCAGCCAGAACTTGCACTCGCCATCTGCACAACGGACGTGAATGTGAGGAGGCTCGACGCCCTCGTCGGAGTAAAAGTGAAACCGAAATCCGCCGACTCGGAGTACCGTTGGCATCCGTCCAAGGTATTGCCGCTCGGACACGTAGGCAAGTTCTGTTCTGGTCAGGGAGGTGACGTAACCGCCAGCCCGGTTCGGCAACGTCCTTTGCCACGTCCTGCCAGCCCTTGCCACCTCAGCCCTACGTCGCTTTTTACGTCACTTTTTGGCGAGATCCCGATACGCACGGGCAAAACCAATACTCCGAACCGTCCTACTCGGGGAGCTACGCCACTCATGTCTTGAGTGGCAGTCAGAGGCAGGAGGTGGCAAAACCTTCTGCCTCTCGGCGTTTCTGGAGGTTGTGAGGTTGGGTCGCTTCTCGACCTGCCGTTCTCTGCCACCCCTTGCCAGCATTCTGTGCACCACCTTTTGCACCACCTTTTGCACCACCGTCCAAAAGCGAACCCTTACGGCGACGACAGGGCGATAGGGATTCGAACTCCTCAAGGAGATAGGCACGATGGCTCGGCTCAACGTGAAGGTCGTGCCAGGGTCGTCACGGAACCAAATCGTCGGCTGGTTGGGTGATGCCCTGAAGATCAAGGTCACGGCTCCGCCAGAGAAAAGGGCAAGCCAACGAGGCGGTCATCAAGTTGCTAGCCGAGGCACTCGACCTGACTACCGACGACATCGAGGTGCTCAGCGGTCACGCGTCGCCCTTGAAGGTGATCACCATCAACGGAATCGATGACGAGGCGATCAAGAAGTCCTTCGAGTAGTTGCCGCCTATGCAGCCCCGTGAGCGGGCGGCTCCTCTTTTCGACCCGCTTCAACCGCTCGACGGAAATGCTCATCGGTCACTTGGTTGTAGTGGGCGTCCGCAACCCTGACGGTATGACCGAGCCACGCTGCCACCACATGGGTTGGAAACTTATCCCTCAACTCTGTTGCCCGAGTTGACCTGAGGTTTTGAAACAGCTTCGGCCAAGGCTTAATCCCAGCCCGCTTTAAGATCTGGTCCATCGGGGATTTTTGTGGGTAGCTCCGTAGGGGAGAATGCGGCCTTCCCCCGGAGGCAAGGCGCATGTTCGACACGGAGCTCTACCAGCAGGTTCTCGGCTTGACCACTCCTTGGAAGGTGACGGACGTGAGGCTCGATGTCGAGTCAACCGAGATCCACGTTCACGTCGAGCATCCCGAGGGCTGCCGCTGGAACTGCCCGCATTGTAGCCGTGAGCTGGCCTGCTACGACCACGCCCCCGAGCGGCAGTGGCGGCATCTCAACACCTGCCAGTTCCACACGCTGGTCCATGCCCGTGTTCCACGGGTCGAGTGCCCGGAGCACGGAGTGGTGCAGGTCAAGGTGCCGTGGGCGGAGCCCCACGGCCGCTTCACCCTGCTCATGGAACGGTTCGTGATCGATGTCCTCCAAGCCTGCCAGACGGTGAAGGGAGCCTGCGCGCTCGTCGGTATCAACTGGGATCAGGCGTGGCACGTCCTCGAGCGCGCCGTCGCCCGCGGGCTGGCCCGCAAGCAGGCCACCGCCATCGCCCGCATCGGCGTCGATGAGAAGGCGTTCCGTAAAGGCCATCGGTACCTGACCATCGTCAACGACGTTGATCGCGGCACCGTCGAGTTCGTCGCGGAGGGCCGGGAAAAGGCGAGTTTGGCCGCTTTTTACGAGTCCCGCACCCCGGAGCAACTCGCGGGCATCGAGGCAGTCGCGATGGACATGTGGGAGCCCTACATCCAATCCACACTCGAAGCCGTTCCTCTGGCCTCCTCCAAGATTGTCTTCGACCGCTTCCATGTCATGCAGCACATGACCGAAGCCGTGGACGTCGTGCGCCGCCGTGAGAATCGGCTGCTGATCGCCGAGGACGACGACCGCCTCAAGGGTACGAAGTACCTGTGGATCTCCTCCAAGGAGAACGTTCACCCCAAACGCCGGGCCGAGTTCTGCTTCCTCCGGGGAAGCGATCTCAAGACTGCCCGTGCCTGGGCCATCAAGGAGAACCTGCGACACCTGTGGTCGTTCCGCGTTGAGGGCTGGGCTCGCCGCTTCTTCTCTCAATGGAGTGGCTGGGCGATGCGGAGCCGACTCGAGCCGATTAAGGCGGTGGCCCGCATGATCGACCGCCGCCTCGACAACATCATCACCCACTGCCGCCATCAACTGACCAACGCCGTCGCCGAGGGCCTGAACAGCAAGATCATGGCGATCAAGCGACGGGCTGGCGGCTACCGCAACGTGGCGCACTTCAAGGACGTGATCTACTTCTACTGCGGCGGCTTACGGCTTTACCCATGAAGATCCCGGATGGACCTCGAATCTATCAGGTCTCGTTGGATGCGCCGCCGTCACCCCAGCGCCCGACAACCCCTCACCCCCTTCCACGGAGACACTATGCCCCGATCCAAGAACACGACGACACCCGCACCGCCCACGTCCACTCCCACCCTCACCACCCGCCTCCACGAACTCGTCTCGGCTTGCTTCACCGGCATCTGGGTCCAAACGCACGAACCCCACGAAGCCGCTCGGGAACTGACCAGCCTGTGCCGCGCTGAAAACTGGCGGAACATTCTCAGGCGTGGGAGTGTGGGAGGCGCCGCATGACCAGCGAGATGGAGTTGGTCGTCGGTGTGGATGGAGTAGCGCGGTGCATCTACGACGAGGCACTGGACCTGCGGGAGATCGGGAAGTTGCAGATCACCCGGGCGAGCCACGTCGAGCCAGATAGGGACGGCTACTGGTGGGCTGATATGGGGCCGGTTGAAGGGCCGGCCTTGGGGCCTTATGGCAGTAGGTCGGAGGCGTTGGGGGCAGAGCGGGAGTGGCTGGCTCGACGACGCATCGCCACCGAGACCACCAACACTCCCAGCCCAGCCAGCACCACACCGGCAGGCTCAGGCACGGCCGCGACTTCAAGCCTGAGCGTGTTCCCGCTCTGTGACACCGACGCCACGCCAGCGAACGTACCGGTGATGCTGAACTGCGTGGGCGAAAATCCGCTGATACCCCCGGTCGCCGTGAAGAAAGGGAGCGTATACGACGACGCGGATGAATAGCC
>CAIZKT010000563.1:0-1546 GCA_903933565.1 uncultured Victivallales bacterium
GCAGCGCGCTCAAGGGAGTGCTGGCCGATGCGTATTTGACTGAGGACCGCAAGTCTCGGAGTGAAACGGGCCGCCGCATTTTCGGCCACGAAAAGCCCGATGACGAAAACGCGAAGTCCGGCAGCATCTCGTTCGGTGAGGCCAAACTGTTGGCTTTCCCAGTGCGCTCCGCTAAGGACTCGCGCACGGATAACTTGCTCAAGATTCTTGGATGTGTTCAGTGCGTGGATGCATGATGCGTGTGTTGCGGCTGGGATTCGCCGGAAGTTCCGAGCGTTGGACTCGGTGATGGATGAGCGGGTTCGCCGGCAGTGGGCGGCCGCGGAAGCGCGGCTTCTTTCCTGGGGAGGGGTTTCGCTGGTAGCGCTGGCTACGGGCCTGTCCCGCTCCACGATCCAGGCCGGCCTAAAGGAACTCAAGGCGCGTGAGGAGACGGGGTTCACGCCGACGTATATTCGGCGTCCGGGTGGTGGCGGCAAGCCGCTGGTGCAAACCGACCCTGGGATCGTTCAGGCACTGGAAGAGCTGGTGGCGCCAGAGACACGGGGCGATCCGATGTCGCCACTGCGCTGGACGCTCAAGAGCACACGCCGGCTGGCGGCAGAGTTGACCCACCGGGAGCATCCAGTGTCGGCGCGGAAGGTGGCGGCCTTGTTGCAAGCTGCTGGCTACAGCTTGCAGGGCAATCGTAAGACCCGTGAGGGGGGCAAACACGTGGACCGCGACGCCCAGTTCCGCCATATCAATGCGCGGGTGACGGCGCTGCAGGCGCGGGGTCAACCGGTGGTGTCGGTGGACGCGAAAAAGAAAGAATTGGTGGGTGATTTCAAGAATCCGGGCCAAGAGTGGCAACCCAAAGGCCGCCCCGAGGAGGTGCGCGTTTACGACTTCATTGACCAGGCTCCGGATCAGGGCCGCGTCACGCCTTACGGGGTGTACGACCTGCGCGCCAACGAGGGCTGGGTGAGCGTGGGCACCGACCATGACACCGCCCGCTTTGCGGTGCAAACCCTCGGCAAGTGGGGGGGGGGAAATGGGGCGCTCGCGATATCCCAACGCGCGGGAACTGTTAATCACCGCCGATGGCGGCGGGTCCAACTCCAGCCGGTGCCGGCTCTGGAAAGTGGCGCTGCAGGAACTGGCCGACACCACAGGGCTGGTCTTGAACGTGTGTCACTTTCCGCCGGGGACCAGTAAGTGGAACAAGATCGAACATCGTTTGTTCTGCCATGTGACGCAGAACTGGCGCGGCCAGCCGCTGGTCAGCCATGATCTGATTGTCAAACTGATCGGCGACACGACGACCGCCACGGGTTTGAAGGTCCGGGCGGCCTTGGACACCGACCGCTACGAAAGCGGCATCAAAGTCACCGACAAGGAACTTGAGGCGGTCCGGATCCAGCGGGACGACTTCCATGGCGAGTGGAATTATTCAGTGTCGCCGCGCATCACAATTGACTGAGTTATCCGTGCGCGATGCCTAAGAAGCCGGATCGGTAATCAGAAAGGCACGACCACCCAATCCCAACCGATGTCTGTCGGCAAC
>CAIZKT010000564.1:0-1507 GCA_903933565.1 uncultured Victivallales bacterium
AGCTGTCTGCTCACTTCGTCGCCCCCGCTGGCGGAACGGTCGGGACCCGCCCGGCGACCGGCGTTCAACTTGCGCGTCTTCCTGAGGTCTGGACCCTGATTGCGAATCCGTACGCGCTAAATCCCGGACGCCTCAGCGAGGTGTCCTCACCCATTAAGGATTAGATCATCGATGTATCCCCTCAAGCCCGACAAGATCTATGCTCATGACGAGTTGCGGTCGAACCCTGATGCCATGACGAGAATGCAGCGTTTTCTCGCCGCCATGGGGTTTGCGGAGTCCGCCGTCGACTGGTACACGCCGACAGCTGCGGTGCGCGTGGCGCAGGAAGTGGCTGCGTGGGTTCCAGGCACGTCCCGGCCCGACTGGAAGCTGCGCCAGCCCATCGTCTTCACCCGTTTTGCCCTGAGCGGCACCGCGGCCGAGGACCCGGTGTTCGCGAATCGCCCGACGGATATTCCCCTGTTCAACCTCAAGCACATTCTCGGCTACCTGCCGATCTTCACGCCACATCACACCCCGGAACAGGATGCGGCCACCGGCATGACCTGCTGGCCATCCATGTTCCTGAGTTCCGTGGACGGTTGTTCCCACGGTTGCGTCTATTGCGGCAACGGCAGCAAGGGGAAGGCGCTGGTCATTGCGCTCAACGTGCATGACTACCTGCAGCAGGGCGTCCGCAAGGTGATCGACGACAATCCCTGGCAAAAGTGCTTTCTGATGATGGGTGCGGCCGACATCGCCACTCTCGAACCCGAGTACGGCTTGTACGAGGATTACCTCAACCTGCTCGGGGAATACCCGGACCGCTACGGCTATTTCCACACCAACGGCGACTGCGTCGACTGGGTTGAGAAGCTAACCCGGCGGGACCGCGTGATCGGCGTCTGGAGTCTCTGCAGCAATGAGGCGGCAGCACTGCTCGAACCGTGCTCGCCGTCGGCTTCCAGCCGGATCGAGGCCATGGCCAAGCTCTGTCGCTGGGGCGTGCCGGTACGGGTCAAGATGAAACCGGTCCTGCCGGTCCGCGGTTGGCGCGAGAGCTACGCCAATATGATCGAAGAACTGTTGCGCAAGACGACCCTGGAAACCCTCGGTTTCACCAGTATCATCTGGATGGATTACGAGCAGTTCACCAAGACCTTCGACACGGAACTGCTGGATCCGACTTTCGTCGCCGCGGCCCGTGATGCGCAGGCGGAGATGAAGGGCAGCAGCCACGGTCCGTTTCCCCATGCGAAAAGGGCGGAATTGTATCGTTTCCTGATCGGCGAAGTCCGCAAGCACAACCAGAAACTGCCCCTCTTTCTTTCTACCGAAACCCCGGAGATGTGGGACGATTTGGCGGATGTGATCGGCCAGAACCCGCGCCGATTCTTCTGCGGCTGCAACTCCGTGCAGGGGCCCGGCCCCCGTTACCTAACTTCACCCGTGACCGAATCCAATTATCGTACCAACAAGGAAGCCCGCGCGGCGAAGAAAGCGCAACCTGTGCAATAAGGGAGTC
>CAIZKT010000565.1:0-14042 GCA_903933565.1 uncultured Victivallales bacterium
CGCGGCCAGCTATGGCGCCCCTGCAGGGCTGAGAATCTGGGGTATGCCCGGTACCCAGGGCGGTGCCCTGGGCTGAGGGATTACGCCCCTTCGGGGCTGAAGAGGCAGAGGCGAACCCGCGACTTCCGCGGCTGGGGGTGCCGCCGCGAAACCGTAGCGGCGGGCTCAGCCGCCCGGCGGCGGCAATGCGCCCGGCTCCGCCGCTGGCGAACGCCACGGGTGAGCCAGCACACGCCAGTCCGACGGGTCCGACAGGTCCGACAGGGACGACGGGGACGACGGGGCCGACAGGTCCGACAAGTCCGACGGGGCCGACGGGGCCGACCAACTCTGACGGCCTGCGCCGCCGCTGGCCCCGGCTGCCTCGCCTCAGCGCAGCTGCCTGTCCTTGTCGCGCTTGCGCCGCTTCTCGATGATTTCTTCGGCGATGGCAAAGGGCACCGCTTCGTAGTGCTCGAACTGCATGGTGAAGCCGGCGCGACCCTGCGTCATGTTGCGAATGTCGCTGGTGTAGCCGAACAGGTTGGCCAGCGGGCACATCGCCTTGATGACCTCGGCGTTGCCCTGTTTGTCCATGCCCAGGATACGGCCACGGCGGCTGCAGACGCTGCCGGTGATGCTACCCGCATACTCCTCCGGCGTGGTGATGTTCAGGCGCATCACGGGTTCCAAGAGCTCCGGGTTATCCTTCATGAAGCCCTTCTTGAAGCCCATCGAAGCGCAGGTACGGAAGGCCATTTCGGAGCTGTCGACCTCGTGGTACGAGCCGTCCACCAGGATGACGCGGACATCGACCACTGGGTAGCCGGCCCAGACCCCTGCCGCCATGGCCTGGATGACGCCCTTCTCGATCGCAGGGATAAACTCTTTCGGGATGTTGCCACCCTTGACGTCGTTGACGAACTCGAAGCCCTGGCCAGGCTCCATCGGCTCAAGGCGGAAGACGACGTGGGCATACTGACCATGGCCGCCACTCTGCTTGCGCAACCGCTCTTCGATATCGACGGCGCTGGTGATGGTCTCGCGGTAGGCTACCTCCGGCGGTGAGCTGGTCACGCCGACGCCGTACTCGCGCTTAAGGCGGTCGAGGATGATCTCCAGGTGCAGTTCACCCATGCCAGAGATCAGGGTGTCGGAGGTCTCTGGATTCGAGCTGACGACAAAGGTCGGATCCTCGTCGGCGAGGCGCTGGAGGGCGTTTTGCAGCTTGTCCGAATCGCTCCGGGATTCGGGGTGGACGGCGACGCTGATCACCGGCGAGGGGAAATCGATCGCTTCAAGGATAATCGGCTCGTTTTCGCAGCACAGGGTGTCGCCCGTCACCGTATCGGATAGCCCGACCACGGCGCCGATCTCGCCGCTGTACAGGCACTCGATCTGTTCCTGGCGGTTAGCGTGCATGCGGAACAGTCGGCCGACGCGCTCCCGCCGACCTTGGGTCGAGTTCAGCACGTAGGAGCCGGCTTGGATAGTACCGGAGTAGACGCGTACATAGATCAGCTTGCCGACGTGCTTGTCGGCCACGACCTTGAAGGCAAGCGCCGCCAGCCGACCATCATCTTTGGGGACGCGCTCGATCGGGTTGCCAGCGAGGCAGTTACCAATCACCGGGGGCAGGTCCACGGGGCTGGGGAGGTAATCAACCACCGCATCAAGGAGCCGCTGTACGCCTTTATTCTTGAAGGCGCTGCCGCAGAGCACCGGCGAGATCAAGTGTTTGTGTGTGGCCCCGCGAACCGCGGCCATAATCTCGACCTCGCCGATGGGCTCCTCGGCGAAGTACTTCTCCAGCAGGGAATCGTCGATCTCGGCCACCTTCTCCAAGAGGTTCTGCCGCCAGGGCGCCGCGTATTCCGCTTGTTCGGGCGTCAGGGGCTCTTCGCGGAAGGTCGTTCCCTTGTCGGTATCATCATAGTAGACGGCAACGCTCTTGATCAGGTCGATGATGCCCAGGAAGTCGCTCCCGGCGCCAAGCGGGATGACCAGCGGCACCGCGTTGGCGCCGAGCAGATTCTGGATTTGGCTGACGACCTGGAAGAAGTCGGCGCCCACGCGGTCCATCTTATTCACGAAGCAAATCCGGGGCACTTCATACTTCTCTGCCTGGCGCCAGACCGTCTCCGATTGGGGTTCGACGCCGCCGACAGCACAAAACAGGCCGATGACGCCATCGAGCACGCGCAGACTGCGCTCGACTTCGACGGTGAAGTCAACATGTCCGGGGGTATCGATCAGGTTGACCTGATGCCCGTGCCATTCGCAGGTGGTCGCGGCGCTGGTGATGGTGATGCCACGCTCCCGTTCCTGGACCATCCAGTCCAGAGTGGTCGCACCATCGTGGACTTCGCCCATGCGGTGCAGTTTGCCGGTGTAGAAAAGGATGCGCTCCGAACACGTCGTCTTGCCGGCATCGATGTGTGCCATGATGCCGATGTTGCGCACTTTGTCTAGTGGGTATTGCCGCGCCATTGCGTTCACTCCTGAATCTGTCGCTCCGCCCACGGTAGGGCCGTTAGCCCCCCGCTTGCTGCTGTCTGCTCTGCACCTGCCGCCCCACAATAAGGTAGACGGCATACTCAACCGAGTACTATAATGCACAAATACAGCCATGCGCGGACATCTTTGCTTTTCGTGCGCAGAAAACATCATAAACGCGACAGAACGCGACAGAAGCCGGCGTTGTGCTTGTGCCCTGGGCACGACTCCAAATCCAGTGCAGTCGGCAGCGTGGCGCTACCGGCAGCAGCGCGGCGGCAATAATCGGCCGCCCCTATCGTTGTTTGTCTGAACTCAGACGCTATGCTGGCTGGGCGCAGCGCGCGCGTCATTTATTCTTATTGTTGCCGCCGTCTGGAATGTTGTGCATGACGGACTCTGCCGGTACGCCGCACTTGGCCACGGGGGCCTCGGAAGGTTCCCTTGGTAGGGTTGATCACCTGCGCCTGTTGCGCCTCATCGGGCATGGACCGCAGGCCTTGGTTTACGCCGCCGAAGACACCATGGCCGGACGTCATCTGGCCGTGAAAGTGTTGCCGTCGGCGCTCCGGGGGGACTGCCCCGAGGCCGTGCGTCTGCGTAAAGCCCTTGTACCCGCGGCTCACCTCAGTCATGGCGGGGTCGTGGCGTTGCGTCATTTGCACGAGGTCTGGGAGGCAGACGCGACCGCCAAAGCGGTTGGCCTTGGCGCGGGGGGGCTGCTGCTGATCAGTGACTTGGTGAACGGGCAGGACTTGTCGCACTGGCTGGGTCGGCAGCCGCCGGGCGCGCTGAACCGCCGCGCCGTGTTGCGCCTTTTCAGTCAGGTGGCCGAGGCCGTGGACTACGCTCACGCCATCGGCGTGTTCCACGGAGCGTTGTCGCCGGGCAACATCCTGGTGAGGGCGGACGGCCAGGCGGCAGTATCCGATGTTGCCGCCAGTCGAGAACTGCGTTTCTCGCTCCATCAACTGGGCGTACTCACCGCGACCGCCGCGGCACCTGCCAGTTGGGTTGCGCCCGAAACAGGGCCGGGCCTGCTGCCGTCCGCAGCTGAGGACATCTATGCCTTCGCGGCCTTGCTTGTCGGCGCGCTGGCAGGGGACTTGGGATCCCCAGTGCAAGCGCAACTGCCGCTGCCGTGGCTGAGTTCGGCCCAGAACCACTTCCTAGGCACGGCGCTGTCCGGTGACCCCGCGCTGCGGCCGGCACACTGCGGACAGGTGGTGACAGCGTTGCAGGTGGCCGCGGCCGATGCGGCGGAACGGCAGCCCGCGGTCCGGGCTAGCAGCGTCGGGGGCCCCTTGCCGGTCGCGGCCTTGCGGCCTCGAGCTGAGGACGCTGCCGCGAGGCCTGCCGTCGAACACCAGCCGACACTGAAAGCCGCGCCTCCCGTTCCCGTTCCCGTTCCCGTTCCCGTTCCCGTTCCCGTTCGGCCTCTGGCGCCCCCGCTCCCGCATCCGCCGGGGTCAGCTTCGCTAGGCGCACCCGTGCCGGTCCGGCGTACGCCGCGCATGGCTCTGCTGATCAACGCGGCGCTGGCGACGGCGATCGTGCTGTTGCTGGGTCTGGTGGGAGCATGGGCGTGGCGCGCGCGCGCGCAAACCAGCCAGAAGGCGCTACAGGACGATCCCTGGACCACGGTGGAAGAGCAGGCCCGGCTGGCCCAGCGGTTCGCCTACAGCCTGAAACTCGGTTCCGGCGCCGAGACCTGCCGCCTGAGGTTCCGCCTCGTCGGCCAAACTCGCCGACTCGACTTTGACCTCGACGGAACCGCGGTGAGCGCGCGGGAAGACCGGGGCCGCGGTCGCTCTCTGCCGGGCACCAAGGCGTCCCTGCCCAGGCCCTGCAAGGCTGGCGATACCGTGGCTATCGCCGCGACGCCGGACAGTGTCGGGCTGTTCGTGAACGGAGTGCGCGCCGTCTCCGCCGCCTGGCCGCTGGAGGCCATGACGAAGGCGCATTGGCAGGTCCCTCCGGGCGCGGTCTCCCCGGGGGAGTTCCGCCTGCAGCGAATCGGCACCCTCGTTTTTGCCGACGACTTCATGCACGGGGAGCAGGAATTGGGTGAATGGAAACCGCTTTCCGGCAATTGGACGGTACACGCATTGCAGAACCCGATCCGGAGTGCTAACCCCTTCTCCTTCATGGGCCAGGGCGATGATGCGCTGGCAACGGCGGGGCAGTGGTTCTGGCGCGGCTACCGTTTCGCGGCGGCCGCTCATCCCCTGGCCGGTTCGTCCTTTGGCATGAAGTTCGGCTGGAACGCGCCGGACCGCACCTACGAGGTGCTGTGGAGCCCCACGGCGGCAGCACCCGGAACGCTCAGCCTGGCGCGCGTGGTCGGCGCCGAACGTGTCGAACTGGCGAAGGCGGACCTCAGTTTCGCGGCGGCGCAGTGGTATCGGCTTGAGGTCAGCCAGGTGGAGGGCACCATCCAGGTCTGCGTGGACGGGGCCCCGGTTCTCGGCGCCGTTGATCCTAACCCATTGCTGGGCGGGGCAGTGGGCTTGTGGACACGCGGGGGCTTGGGCACCGTCTTCGACGATGTTTCCGTGGGACCGGTGGAGCAGTTCCGTTTTGACTTTGGCAGGCAGTCGAGCCGGGGCGTGAGCCTGCTGCGCCCGCTGCCCGTGGCAGAAGGCGTCACGGAACTCTCTTCGGGAGGGTTTGAAGTGGGCGGGGTGCTGCTGGAGAACGCCTGCGTCATGACGTCCCTGCAGGGGCTCGATGGAGCCAGGGCAGGCCAGCCGCTGGAGTTGCTGGCCCGCCGTCGGGGCGGCGAAGAACTGGCGTTACGGGTGGGGCGCGACCCCCAAGGTTGGGTGGCACGTCTGCTGGCCCGCCAGGTCGGCCGCGAGACGGTCCTGGCGGAGGAACGCCTCGCGGCGCCCGGCGCCGAGACCAGGGTGAGTCTGCACGTGCTTGGCGGTGAAGCCTGGGGAAGCGTGGATGGCGCCCTGGTGGTATTTGCCACCGACGTGCCTATCCGCGGGCAAGGCGTCGCGGGGGTGCGTTTGCCGACCGGCTCCGGGATCACACAGCGCACCCTCGACGTACACCCGGAGAGGCCGTTGGCCGAGGTCGAAAGCCGGGTTGAGGTGTTTACGCATGAGGCCAGCATGCAGAATTGGAGCAGCCCCGTACTGGAGTGGAATGTTGAGTACGGCGGCAAGTGGCCGACCTACTGGCACCGCTCGGATTTCTGGCAGGATGTCGCCGCCCTGATGCGCGTCGAAGCTCTGCCCGCTGACAATGCCGCCGGCGTCATTGGCCTGGTGCTGCGTAACCCGGAAAAGGCCGCCGGGGCCGCAGAGTTTTCCAGTGTTGCGCTGGTGCTCAACCCCGAACTGCGCGAAGTCCAGCTCCTTGGGCTTCCCCAGGGCCTGAAGCAACTCAAGCTCGTCAAGCAGCGCGTGGGAGAGCTGGCACTGGAGCGGCGCGGTGGGCACATCCTGGCCCGTCTGAATGGCTTGGTCGTGTGGAACGAACTGCTGCCTGACAGCTTGCAGGGGTTGTGCGAAATAGGCAGGTATGGCCGAGGCAATACCAAAGAATGGGCCGAAGCAGTAAGCCTGCGGGCGGCCGGGGTGAACACGTACCCCTTCAAAGACGCGCCCTCAGACTGGCTCCCCGTCAGTGGGGTTTGGGAAGTGACGAACCGCTGGCAGTGCGACCCGCGCTGGTCCTTTTACTCCGGCGCTCAGCGCGGCGGGGTGGCCTGCAATTGGAGTAAGTCCCGACACGGAGCGAACGTCACAGTGGAGTTTTTTGCCGGGCCCAAGATGGACCAGGAACGGGGCCGCAAGTACGAGTATGCAGCGGATATCAACGCCGTGGTCTGTGCCGACGGTCGAGACATCTCCAGCGGCTACAGCTTTATGTTCGGCGGCTGGAACGACCGCGGCTCGCAGATCGTCCGCGGCACCGACCTCGTCGGCGAAAACCGCCGGATCGTCATTCCACGCGAGAGCTCGACGCACCGGCGCTGGTTCTACATCAAGCTGCGCAAGAATGGCAACCGCCTGAGTTACTGGGTGGATGGGAGCCTGGTGGCCACGTACGAAGACCCCGCGCCGCTGAAAGGCGACCGTTTCGGCCTGTGGACTTGGGACAATGGAATCATGGTGGCGCAGTGTCGAGTGTCAACCGATGCGGGCGGCGGCGAACCCGTGCCCCCGGTAGGTGCAGCCGTGGCACTGCCCAAGACCCCCTACGACCGTCGGTAAGCGATCATGCGCATGACGAACTTCATCCATCCTCAGTGCCGCCCGCCGCCGCGAGGCCTCTGCCTCGGCGCCGCGCTGGCGGTCGTGCTGTTCCTAGCCGGCTGTCGGAAAGACCCGGTCCGGGTCGAGTCCGTTCCTGGGGGAGCCACGGTGTGGCTCGGCGACGAGATACTGGGGACGACGCCAGTGGAGCTACCGCCGTCCAGCAGGCAGCCCGTAAGCCTGCGCCTGTCTCTGCCGGGGTGCCTCGATAAGACGGTCGAGGTCGATCCCGCCAAGCCGCCGCCGGACCGGGTCGTGCGCGTGACCCTGGACTTACCGGGGACGCTGGCCGCTGCACGCTGCGAGAGCGAACCCACCGGCGCCGATGTCTATGTCGATGGCGAGTTCCGCGGCCGGACCCCCCTGGAACTGCGCCAACTGGAGCCGCGTTCCCATGAAGTCGTCTTCATGCTGGCCAACCGCAAGTCCGTCAGCCAGACCTTCGATGCGTCCGCGGGCGGTGGCCCGGCGACGCTGAGCGCAGTGCTCCCCAGCCTGACCGAGGAGTACTACCGGCAACAGATTGAAAAGGAGCCGACCAACCTTCAGCACTATGCCGATCTTGCCCACCACTACGTCCTGGAGCACCGCTTTGCGGATGCAGCCACGGTATTCGGCGAGGCCGTGACGATCATGGTTAAGACGCCCGGGTTGAGAGATGCGGAGCGGCTTTGGTCGGAGATGGACAGAGTGACCGAAAAACAGTATGACTATGGCTCCGTCGAACAGGTCAACCAGGCGCGTAAGACACTGTGCCGCAAGCTGGGAGAACTCCTCAAAGCGTACCCCGACGCACCCTTCCCGCCGCTGCACGTGAGCTACGTCACGGTGCTGGACAGTTTGAATGAACGTCAACAGGCTCAAGAGGCGTTCGAGCGCGCCTGGCGCAGATTCCCAAACGAGGAAGCCTTGGTGCGCTTGCGGAAGCAGGGCTTCGCGGTGCCGTGAGGGTTGGCGCGAGGGGCAGCCGCAGCCAGGACACTAGCGGCCTATCTCAAAATCATAACCGTCTTATCCACAAGTCGTTGACATTGTCGCAAAGGACCTTTACCGGGTCGCTCCAGACGACTCCATGGTTGCCCAGAACGCTTTTTTTGAGGCTTCGATGAGCTTGCATTGGCCCGCCGGGCCGGTAAGGTAGCCGTGTTCTCCACGAGCGGGCGTCGTATAGTGGTAATACCCTAGCTTCCCAAGCTAGCGCTGGGGGTTCGATTCCCCCCGCCCGCTCCAATCTTCCTCCCCTGCCCTTTCCGTGCGTCCACAAGTACTTGAGGCACGGGTATTGGTCGACCTGTGCGATAAGGATGGGCGGTGCTATTCAGCCCCAAAGGGGTGTTTCATACCAGCCCTACCCGTCCACAGCGCAGACTCAGCCCTGAAGGGGCGGTCCGTGCGACCTCGGGGCGGTGGTAGGGTAGCTCCTACTGGGCTCAAAACCATAACCGTCCTATTCCCCAGGCGTTGCCCTGGGCTGGTATCGCAGCGCGCCTGCAGCGCCCCAGGCGGACTCCCTGGTTGCACAGGTCGCCGTTGCTTGCGCCCAGGCCGCGGACGCAGTATCATGGTCCGGTGCTGAAACCGAGGTGACGTTGCCGCGACCGCCTGCACGGCATCTGCCCTCAGGGTGCCCGTACATGGGGTTGAGCCAGGACAGTCAGGTTTCTCGCCTGGCCTCTGGCACGCCGTCCTCGTTTGTCAGGCGTAGCGGAGCTGAGCTTCCGCAAGTCCAGACCGAGTGGGTTGAGGTGCTTATGACCAGCGAGCGTAGGCCGGTAGGCGGCGGCGTCCCGAGTGACACCGTTGGGCGCATTCAGGCGGATGAGGTACTGCGGGAGGTGCGCCTGCTCAACGAGCAGATCATCAACGCCGAACACATGCAGGCGGATGAGGCGCTGCGGAAGAGCGAGAACCGCCTGGCGTTCCTGGTGCAGGCCACCCCCGCCGTCATCTACACCGCGAAGGCGTCGGGCGACTTCGGCGCGATGTTCGTCAGCGCCAACATTACGAGCCTGACCGGCTACGCGCCCAGCGAGTTTGTCGAGAACTCCGGCTTCTGGGTCAGCCGTACCCATCCGGACGACCTTCCTCGCGTGATGGCGGAGTTGGAGCGACTCCCCGAACGCGGCGAAGTGCTGACCGAGTACCGTTTCCGCTATAAGGATGGCAGTTACCACTGGGTGCAGGACGGATGTCGCCTGACGCGGGATGCCCACGGCGCGCCGGAGGCCGTCGTGGGCTACTGGCTGGACATCACCGAGCGCAAGCAGGCAGAGGAAGCGTTGTGGGGGAGTGAAAGGCAGCTACGTGCTGTCTTGGACGGGATGCCGCTCATGGGTGTCATCCTGGACCGGGCAGGTGTGGTCACCATGTGCAACGACTCCCTGCTCGCACTCACCGGCTGGGAGCGTGGGGACGTGTTGAACCGGAACTGGTTTACCCTCTTTCTGCCGCCCGAAATCCGGGACCAGGTCCATGGGCTCTTCCTCGAAGCCGTCGTCAGCGGTGGAACCCCCGACCGCTTCGAGAATGAGATCGTTACCCGCACAGGCGCACGCCGTCTGATCTTATGGAGCAATACCGTGCTTCGGGACGGTAATGGCTTGGTCGCCGGTGTCGCCAGCATCGGCGACGACATCACCGAGCGCAAGCGGGCGGGGGAGGCATTGCGCCAGAGCGAGGAGCGCTACCGTGCGCTGTTTGACCGGGCGGGCGAAGGCATTTTCTTCATGACCCTGGATGGCACGCTGGTGGCCATGAACGATGCGTTCGCCCGGATGCACGGTTACAGCGCGGCAGAAATGCTGCACTTGCGCCTGAAGGACCTTGACACGCCCGAGACCTTCCAGCGGGTTCCCGAACGTATGGCCCGCATTAGGGATGGGGAAGGCATCACCTTTGAGGTGGAGCACTACCACCGGGACGGCCACGTCTTTCCGCTCGAGGTTTCGGCCAGCCTGGCTGCCGTCGGCGGCGAGTCCTATATCCAGTGTTTTCACCGCGACATCACCGAGCGCAAGTGCGCCGAGGCGGAGAAATCTGCGCTTGAAACCCAGCTCCGTCAGGCACAGAAGCTGGAATCGGTGGGCCGCCTCGCGGGTGGCGTGGCCCATGACTTCAACAACCTGCTCAGCGGTATCATGGGCTACGTTGAACTGTGCCGGGACGAGTTGCCGCCGGAGCACCCGATTCGCAGCTACCTGGACGAGATCGCCACCGACGCTCAGCGCTCGGCGAACATCACCCAGCAACTCCTCGCTTTCGCCCGCAAGCAGATCATTGCGCCGAAGATGCTGGACCTGAACGACGCCTTGGTCGGTATGCTCAAGCTGCTGCGACACCTGATGGGCGAGGACATTGCCGCGAACTGGATGCCGGGCACGCATCTGTGGCCGGTCAAGATCGATCCTGGCCAGCTCGACCAGATTTTGGCGAACCTCTGTGTCAACGCCCGTGACGCCATCGCTGGGGTGGGCAAGGTCACCATCGAGACGGCGAACGCTACGCTCGACGAAGCCTACTGCGCCACGCACACTGACGCGACCGCCGGTGAGTACGTCAGGCTGGCAGTCAGCGACAGCGGCTGCGGCATGAGCAAGGACGTTCTCGACCACATCTTCGAGCCGTTCTACACCACCAAGGAGGTGGGCAAGGGGACGGGCTTGGGTCTGGCCACCGTGTATGGCATCGTCCAGCAGAACCATGGGCACCTCGAGGTCCAGAGCGAGGTGGGCAAGGGAACAACCTTCAGCATCTACCTGCCACGAGCCACCTCGGAGGCCGGCCCGGGATCGGCTACGGTGACCCCAGCAAGGCTACCCCGTGGCACGGAGACGGTCCTGCTGGCCGAGGACGAGAAGTCCGTCCGGATCACGGCGCGGTTGTTCCTCGAAGCCCTGGGCTACACCGTTTTGGCAGCGAAAACGCCTGAAGAGGCACTGTGCTTGGCGGGCGCACATTCCGGCCCCATCCATCTGCTCATCGCCGACGTGATCATGCCCGGCATGAACGGACCCGACCTGGCCGGACTTGTTGCCGAGGAGTGTCCCAACCTGAAGTGTTTGTTCATGTCCGGGTACACCGCCGACGTGATACTGCACCGAGGCATGCTGAACGAGGGCATGCCGTTCATGCCCAAGCCCTTCTCACGCTACGATTTGGCCTGCAAGGTGCGGGAGGTGCTGGACCGGCAGTAGAGGTCGCGGTTCCGGCGGCGTCCGACGGGTGGAACCCATGGATGAACACGCTTATCTCGAACGCATAGGGTACAGAGGGCCAAGGGAGCCCACTGCCGAGACCTTGCGGCAGCTCCACCAGGCACACCTGCTTGCCGTTCCCTTTGAGAACCTCGACATTCATCTGGGGCAGCCGATTGTGCTCTCTCTCTCGGCGTTCTACGAGAAGATCGTGCGGCGGCGGCGGGGTGGTTTCTGCTACGAGCTCAATGGACTGTTTGGCTGGCTGCTTGAGCGGCTTGGCTTTACCGTGACACGGCTTTCAGCACGAGTGTTTGCGGGCGCTCAGCCCGGGCCTGATTTCGACCATCTTGTCCTGCTGGTCGAGACAGCGGAGCGTCTGCTTGCGGATGTGGGATTTGGCGATTCGTTCCTGGAACCGCTTCGGCTCGATAGCGACGAAGCGAGTGTGCAGCGCGGCAGCTCGTACCGCCTCACGGGGTCGGGCCAAGAGAGGGTACTCGAGCGGCTGCAGGGGTCTGACTGGGAAGCACGCTACGTCGTCTCCCTGACCCCTCGTCGCCTCCACGATTTCGCTGCCATGTGCCAATATCACCAGACCTCCCCGGACTCCATCTTCACGCGGATGACAATCTGCTCGCTGGCGACCGCGGGCGGGCGTATCACCCTGTCGAATGACCGCCTGATCACCACGACCGCTGGGGGTCGCGAGGAACGAGTGGTTACCGGTGACGAGGAGTACCGAGCGCTGCTGAAGGACCGCTTCGGGATGGACCTTGGAGGGAGGGTGCAACGGGATGGACTCCTGGCTCCGGCGGCGCTCCCCAGACGGGTTGAGGGGAATGTCTAGCTCCCCCTGTCGCAGATCACCGACCGGACTGCCCTGCGTCCTGAACTCGGCAACCTGCGGGGGAGCGGATGGGCCGCGTACCGAGCGGGTACTGCTTGGACGGGGTGACCGCAGCCGTTACAGAAGCGTTGACCGCGGCTTCGCTCCGCGCCGTCAGTTTTGGGTTGCCTTGGAGCATCGCTCTGAGTAGTGTAGTGCGTCCGCGACCGGACTGCGCTGGCGCGGAACGGGCGTAGTCGCGACAGGCGAGACGGGACTGGGTATCCCTCTCCCTGACCCGAACGGCTGGATGCATCGGGGGTTGAGTGAGGCCGACGCTGGCTCCGTGGTGTGGTCGCACAGCCGCCCTGGGCCATGCCGCAACCACCGAGGGTATCGCCGACCCCTGATGGCAACTGCACCGTCAGCTTGGTTGCCTTGGGGGCTTGGCTCGGCAGGATGGTAGCCAAGCACTATGTTCGCTGGCGGAGGCGTTTCGGCAATGGACCTTGTGGTTAAGCACAACCTTGGAGAGCAGCCCCTTGCGCAGATCATGCTGGAGCATGGCCTCAAGGCACACGATCTCGTCGCCGTCTCGACCGAGCAGATCACCCACAAGATGGTGTCTCGGGCGTGCAAGGGGAGGCGGCTGACGCCCAACCTGCAAGCCAAGATCCGCAATGCCTTGACCCAAGCCACGGGCAGAGAGTATTCCAGCGCGGAACTGTTCACCTATGGACCCGTACGAGTCGACCAGGTGGACATGGAGGTAGGTCACGATGTTTGAGCAGGAGCACACGGACGCTATCGTCAAGTTCTACTCAACCTATCCGCGTTACGCCGACATCGAGCGCTTCCGCACGCTGCGGACATCCGTCAAGGCGGTCAGGAACATCTTCTACACGGTCGTGCGGATCAACGCTGCCTTACGGGACGCCGCCGCAAAGACCGCGGGGTGCTTCTTCCTGGACTATCACGCCGCCGTGCGGGACGAGAGCGGGCAACTGGCCGTCGAATGCGCCGCCGCAGATGGCACCCATGTCACGTTCGAAGCCTACTGCCGCATGGCCGCAGTTGTCCGTGCGCACCTGGTCGCCTGACGGCCTAAGACGTACGGTAAAGGTTGCGCATCTGTTCGAGCGAGAGTAGGATCGCTGAAACGGGTCACGGTTCATGCGCGCCGGTCTCTGGCAACTGCCGCCAGAGCTGCAGGCGGATGAAGCGGAAACACGGCACAAGGGTGTCCGCATGGTAGAGCTGAGTGACACATCGTACTTCTGGGTGCGTGGCTTCGGCTATCAGCCAAGTTACGCTGCCACTGGAATTGAGATCTGGTGCCAGTTCGACGAACGGCGGGTTGCCCTCGAACTCGGGCGAGCGAAGGAGCACTTCCCCGGCACGACTGCCATCCGCCTCTGGCTCTCGTTCGACGCCTACATGCAAGACCGCGAGCGGTTTGTGGGCAACGTCGGCAAAGCCCTCGACATTGTCGGCAGGTTGGGCCTGCGGGCAATGCCGTGCCTCTTCAACAACTGGCACAGCATTCCCGACTTCGGCGGCATCTCCAGCGAGATGGTTTCCTACTGGGATTCACCCAAGCGCGAGGTGAACCACTTCCAGTGCTACGTGGATGACATCCTGGCGCGCCATGTTGATGACGAACGGGTCTTCGCTTGGGACTTGTGCAACGAGCCGTTCAACAGTGGGCGGGATGAGGTGTTTCTGCCCTGGCTGAGAAACCTGCACGGCCGTGCCAAGAAGAGCGGAGCGAGAGCGCCGATCACCATCGGCGTTCCACCGGTCCTGGACCACCTGAAGATGGTCGAGCCGTGGTGCGATATCCTGACGCCGCACCTCTACGGCGCGAGTGCGGCAAACGATGCCTTCGTCGAGTTCGCCAACCGTGTACGGAAGCCTATGTTGGCCGGGGAAACCGGTTGGGGTAGCCTCGCGGATGAGACACGGCTGCAGACGCTGCACGGGGAACTCTCCAGCCTGGTTGACCGCAAGGTCGGCTTCCTGATCCATGTTCTGAACCACAGTCTGGTTGCCGACTGCCACCGTCGCGAGTTCGGTCCGGTCAGCGAGGTGGGCTTCATGGGCTGCATCGAGGCCGACGGTTCCCTGCGGGAAGGCTACGAGTCCATCCGTAAGGGAGTTAGCATTTACTGAAATACCGTTTATGATGACTTCATGGTCAACTCTTCAGAGGAGTCTGGCACATGAAGATTCCGGTGTTGCAGAAACTCGGCGTGTCGCATGAGATGGTCGGAC